>JAJRTF010000054.1 GCA_021545585.1 Zetaproteobacteria bacterium | reverse complement strand
GATACCGCCACATCGACAATGACAAACCGACCGTCCACATTCAATGCCCTGTCCAAAGCGGCATCCAGCTCATCCAGCCGGTCCACGCGCAAGCCGATACCGCCGTATGCCTCTGCCAGTTTGACAAAATCGGGCAGTGAATCGAAATACGATTGCGAGTAACGGGATTCATAGAACATTTCCTGCCACTGGCGTACCATGCCCATATAACCATTGTTCAGAATAATCACGACCACAGGCAGATTGTATTGAAATGCCATGGAGAACTCCTGGCTGCACATCTGAATCGATGAATCGCCGGTAAAAACCACCACCTTCTCATCCGGTTTCGCAACCTGTGCGCCAATGCCTGCCGGTAAGCCATAGCCCATGGTGCCCAGGCCACCGGAGGTCAGCCAGCGGTTCGGCCGGTTAAAGCCGTAATGTTGAGCCGCCCACATTTGATGCTGGCCAACATCGGTCGCCACAATGGCATTGCCTTTTGTCTTCTCATGCACCTTACGAATCACCAGCTGCGGCTTGATTGCGCCATCTGCCGGTTGTTCGAAGCCAAGCGAATCCTTTTCCCGCCATTCGTTGATCTGTTCCCACCAAAGTTTCAATGCCTCAACGTCGGGCGCACCATTCCTGCGCGCAATTTCCTCCAGCAGCTGCTTCAGAACCACACCCACATCACCGACAATCGGCAAATGCGCATGGATGTTCTTGGAGATCGACGAAGGGTCGACATCAATGTGAATCACCCTGGCATCCGGTGCAAAAGCATCCAGCTTGCCGGTCACGCGATCATCAAAGCGCGCCCCTACAGCAATCAGAAGATCGCAATGCGAAACCGCCATATTGGCCTCATACGTGCCATGCATGCCAAGCATACCGACAAAGTGATCATCATCGTGAGGCATGCCGCCCAGCCCCATCAGGGTATTGGTTACCGGCGCATTCAGCGTATGCGACAGCTCCCGTAACATGGCCGCACTACCCTCAGAATTAAGAATGCCGCCGCCGGTGTAAAGCACGGGGCGCTTTGCCACCAGCATCGACTTGACCGCTTTCTTGATCTGCCCCGGATGCCCGTGGGTTACCGGCCGATAGGAGCGCATATCCACTGTTTCCGGCCAGACAAACTCGCATACATCGCTGCTGATATCCTTGGGGATATCAACCAGTACCGGCCCCGGCCGCCCGGTCATGGCAATATGAAATGCCTGCCGAATAATCAGCGCCAGATCCTCGACCCGCTTGACCAGAAAATTATGTTTGGTTGCCGAGCGGGTAATACCAACCACATCGGCCTCCTGAAAGGCATCGTTGCCAATCAGTGTGGATGGCACCTGCCCGGAAAAACAGACGGTCGGGATCGAATCGGCAAAAGAATCGGCTAAGCCGGTCACTGCATTGGTCGCACCGGGACCCGATGTGACCAGTGCCACGCCGCATTTGCCGGACACACGGGAATAACCGTTGGCGGCATGCAGCGCCCCCTGCTCATGGCGAACCAGATAATGTTTGATATGGCTCTGCTTGAAAATCGCATCGTAAATGAACAGTACCGCGCCGCCCGGATAACCAAAAATGGTATCCACGTTTTCGCGTTTCAGGCATTCAACGAAGATTTCGGCACCGGTCAGCTTCATGATATCAGTTACACTCGCTTTTCGATTTGATGACAACGCACCATGTGTCACCCCTGCGGCAACTCCATGGCAGGCCGACAATCTGACGCACGCAGGTTTCATGTCAAGAAACCCAAGTAAAATAAGGGTTTTAGCCTATGCCATGGAGGTGCCACGCTGCTGGAGGCACAGACTCATCAGCACGGCATCTTCCCGAAAACCATTTGAGTCGGGGGCATAATAGTTTTTCCGCAGGCCGTTTTCACAAAAACCAAGGCTGGCGTACAGGCTGCGGGCCGGCTTATTGGAGGCGCGCACCTCAAGCAACACAACCGCCATGCCCGCTTTACAGCTCAGCAGCTGCCGGCTCAGCCTCGTCGCCACACCCTGGCACCGGTACGACTCATCCACCGCCACCTGCATAATATGCACTTCATCAAGAATATCCTGACTGAGCAGATAACCGGCCAGCAGCCCGCCATCTTCGCAAAGCAGGAGATCAAAGCCGGAATCCAGCGCTGCATACAGCGAGCCTTCTGACCAGGCCTCATCGAACACCTTCCGGTTAAGCTGAAAAACCGCTTTGAGATCGCCGGCATCGCCGCTTCGCAATGTCAGCTCATCATTTGTGTTCAATCGAGATGTCCCTGTCAGGCGGCTTCCGGAGCCTCGATCTGCTCCTTCCAGTTACAGCCTTCCGTCGCACAGACATGCTCGGTGCCATTGCGCTTGGTGACCTTCTCGGTCACAAACGGGGCTTTACATTCCGGGCAGGGCTGATCGATCGGCTTATTCCATAGCGCTTTCTTGCATTTGGGATATTGCGAGCAGGAATAGAATATCTTGCCGCGCCGGGACTTCTTCTCCAGGAACGTGCCCTTACCGCAGTCCGGACAGGCAATGCCGGTATCCCTGGGTTTCTCCAGAGGCTGGCTATTCTTGCATTTCGGATAGGCTGAACAGGCCAGGAATTTACCGAAACGCCCCGCCTTGATCACCATCGGCTCACCGCATTTATCGCACTTCTGATCGGTCATTTCAGGCTCGGCCTGAGCCTCATCCTTACCATTCAGCGGCTTGGCCACCTTGCACTCAGGGTAACCGGTACAGGCCAGGAACTTACCATAACGGCCCAGTTTGATAGCCATCGGCTTGCCGCATTCCGGGCAGGCCTCATCGGTCTTTTCGGTCGGCCGTTCAGCATCAGCAGCCTTATCCACATCCGCCTTGAACGGCCCCCAGAATTCACGAAGAATCGGTTTCCAGTCAGTTTCTCCACGCGCAATCGCATCCAGTTTGTCCTCAACGGAAGCAGTGAAATTCGGGTCCACAATATCGCTGAAGGTCTCAACCAGAAATTTATTCACCCATTCGCCGACATCGGTAGGCACAAAACGCTTCTTGTCCATCTCGACATACTGGCGTTCACGCAAAACATTCAGAATCGAAGCATAGGTTGAAGGGCGGCCGATGCCGTTGGCTTCCAGCTCCTTCACCAGCGTAGCCTCGGAAAAGCGCGGTTTGGGCTCGGTAAAGTGCTGTTTGGCCGCGGCCTGACCGATGTCGATCGCATCACCCACGGCGAGTGGCGGCAGCAATTTATCCTTATCACCCTTGCCCGGCTCATCACTGCCTTCGATATACAGCGCGCGAAAGCCGGCAAAAGCGAGTATGGAGCCATTGGCACGCAGCGTCAGCGACTGTTTGCTGTCCACCGCCTCAATATCGGCACGCACCTGATCCAGGATGGCAGGTGCCATCTGGGAGGCCAGGGCCCGTTTCCAGATCAATGTATACAACTTCCACGCATCATCATCGAGCACAGCCCGCATACCTTCGGGTGTGCGTGAAATCGAGGTTGGCCGGATGGCTTCATGCGCTTCCTGGGCATTCTTGCTTTTGGTCTTGAACTTTCTCGGCTTGGCCGGCAGATAATCCTCACCAAACTGCTTACTTACATGCGTGCGCATATCGGCAACCGCCTCATCCGCCAGAGAAACGGAATCGGTACGCATGTAAGTAATCAGGCCAACCGGTTCCCCATCCACTTCAATGCCTTCATACAGTTTCTGGGCAATCTGCATCGTCTTGCGAGCCGTGAATCCGAGCTTGCGCGATGCATCCATCTGCAATGTTGTGGTGATAAACGGCGGTGCAGGCTGCTGTTTGGCCTGTTTCTTCTGCACATCAGCGACTTTAAACGCGGCAGACTCAACCTGTCTGGCCATGACCTTGGCATTGACGCCATCGCTGATGGCAAACTTGCCAAGCTTGTTGCCATCGACAGCATACAGCTGGGCTCCGAAATCCGCATCACCATGCCTGCAAGCGGCTTCAATGGTCCAGAATTCGCGCGGCTGGAATTCGCGAATATGCTGCTCCCTTTCGCAAATCAGGCGCAAGGCCACCGACTGCACCCGTCCGGCCGACAGGCCGCTGCGCACCTTGCGCCATAACAATGGCGACAATGTAAAGCCAACCAGATAGTCCAGCGCACTGCGCGCCTGCTGGGCGTCGACCATTTTCATGTCCACTTCGCCGGGGTGCTCGATGGCCTCGGCAATGGCCTTTTTGGTAATTTCATGGAAAGTGATGCGCTGAATGGTCTTGTCTTTGAGGGTGCCTCGCTCACGCAACACTTCAGCCACATGCCATGCAATAGCCTCCCCCTCACGATCCAGATCGCTTGCCAGAATAAGCGTATCGGCTTTCTTCATTGCTTTGTCGATCGCATCCAGGCGTTTCTTCTTATCATCAATAATCTGATATGTAATGGCAAAATCATTCTCGGGGTCAACCGAGCCATCCTTCTTGGGAAAGGCGCGCACATGCCCGTAAGAAGCCAGAACCTTATAGCCCTTGCCCAGATATTTTTCGATGGTTTTTGCTTTGGCGGGAGACTCCACCACGACTACTGCACTCATGTTTTCTTTAACTCCACAGCCAGTAAATATCGGCTACCGGGCAATCGTTCAACGACACCCTGCAGCTCAAGGGCGAGCAAGATGGGGGAAAGCTCTGGCACGGTCAACCCGCAAGTTTCAGCCAGGGCATCAATATGCATGATATCATCGGCCAGCGCCGCCAGGATTTTTTCCTCCCGGCCCGGGGCTGGATGATATGTTTTTCCCCCTCTTTTCTTATTGCTTGCGTCTGTTTTCCAGCCCATTTCCAAAAGCACTGCGGCTGAAGATTCGACCAATGCTGCCCCCTCCCTGATTAACGCATGGCAGCCGGCATGATGACCGGCCAGAACCGAGCCCGGCACCGCCAGCACCTCACGTCCGTAGTTGGCAGCCTGACGGGCGGTAATCAGGGAACCCGAGCGAATATCCGCCTCCATAATCAGCGTTGCCCCGGCAAGTCCGGCGATGATCCGGTTACGGCGGGGAAAATGCTCAGGACGGGCGGAAAGCGACGGTAAAAATTCCGAAATCACACAGCCCTGAGCGGCTATCGCTGCCATCTGATGTTGTTGATCTTCATTCAGGCTGCCCAGCCCACAGCCCAGCACCGCAATAGTCGGCGCATGGCCCTCGAGCGTACCGCGATGGGCGGCAGCATCAATGCCGAAGGCCATGCCGCTAACAATCGCCACACCCTGTTCCGAAAGGTGGCGACACCAGCGCCGCGTCAGCGACCGGCCTTCCTGCGATGCTCTGCGGGCGCCAACCACGGCAAGCATATGCGGCTCACTGAGGCAAGCTGCATCCCCCCGGGTAAACAACACCAGTGGCGCATCGCCTGTCTCTTCCAGCATGATGGGCCAGTGCGCATCCTGCGGGCAAATGATACCGATATGCAGCTTTTCACACTGCTCAATAACCTGCCGGGCCGTATCGGGCGAGGCACTCAAAAGCAGATCGACCAGACGCGGCCCAAGACCGTCAACCCGGGCCAGTGTGGCAGCATCAGCCGCCCACAGCGCCTGCATACCGCCCAGCTGCGCGAGCATCTGTCGGCCCAGCATCGGGCCAATGCCGCGCACCATGGAAAGCTGCAGCCAAGCCTCAGCCTGGGCCGAAATATTATCCTTCTTATCTGATCCTGAAGCTGCGCTCAACGGCGCATCACATTAACGGCGGGCCTGATTGCGTACCAAATCGCCGATATTGATGGGGCTGGATGACCGTGTGACCAATGCAATCGAGGCGCCCTGTTGCGGCACCAGCACCAGCAGCTCGCCGATCTTCTCCTCTGGCAGGAGTTCGCCCTTGCCGGTCACCCGATCCTCGACAATACGCCCGGCCCGATGCACGGACAATGCTGTACCAGGCTTCAGGCCATCCCTCAGGCCAAGGCTGATGCCGACCACCTGATGCTGGCCCGCTTCAGCCGCATCACCGCGAATATACATAATAGAACCCGCCAGATTGCCGCCGGGATATGTGGGCACAATACGGGTATTAACATCTTTGGCGGGTTTCAGGCGGTCGCCACGGGAAAGTTCCTCAAACGTGTTCAGCACCTGGCCGCGGTAGATGCCTCCCGACTGTGACGTGATCCTGATCTGGCCAAGATGATTGACCAGAACACCAACCACCTCGCCGGTGCGTGGATCGCGAACCGGGTCGCCGGTACGGAAAACATCAAACACATCGCCTTCATTGGCAGCCTGGTCAAGCTTGAGATACAGGCGGTCATTGGCACCATAATTGAGTCGCTCATCCTCGGAGTCGATAATATGGCCCACACCGTTTATGTCGTCAGGCTGAATGAAATCCTGTCGTTTCAGAGCCGAAAGCATGCGGCTGGTATCCAGCATGCCCTCCAGGCGCTCAACCGGCTTGACCACCACCTGCGGCTGCGGACGAACCTTGGTCAGGCCGCCCTGTTTCTTGCGTGCCACATCGAACCAGATTTCATTGCCGGGGTAAATAAGATCAGGATTGGTAATATACAGATTACGCTCCCAGATCTTGATCCAGCGCTCAGGGTCCTTAAAGAAATACTGGGCAATATCCCAGAGGGTATCGCCTTTTTTAACGACATAGGGTTGCGGCAGGTTCGGCTTGATATCATTCGCGCTCACCATGCCCTGCGTATCCAGCGTATCCGCCTGCACTGCAGGTGCGGAAAAGAGCAGCATAGCGGCCATAAGCATAAAGAAAAATGGTTGAAGTTTCATGTGAGCCTCCCGGCCTAACCTATGAATTTATCAAAGAATGGCACAGAATCATTCCTTGCGCAACTCGGATGCCTCGCGTGCTTTGCGATCGTCGATAGTGCTGGGCTCCGTGCCATCGAGCAGGCGGCGAATATTGCCGGCATGCCTGAGCGTCATCAGCAGGCCAAAAAAGCCGCTGGCGACAATCGCCGGAACTGACGCTCCAAATCCCCATGCGGCAAGCGGCAACGCACAGCCGGCCAGCACAGAGGATAAGGATACATAGTGGCTTATCTTCAAACTCAAAAGCCAGACAAGCAAGGCCGTGAGTGCCGCCCAGGGCAGCCATGGCAACACAGCGCCAAACATGGTGGCAACGCCTTTGCCGCCCTGGAATTTCAGATACACCGGGAAAACATGGCCCAAAGAGGCCGCCACTGCGACCGCCGCTATCCAGAACTCGGACCAGCCCCCATATACGGCCAAAGCGACAGGGGCCGCGCCCTTGGCCATATCTGCAAGCAGCGTCAGCGCTCCAACGAGCTTACCGCCGGTACGCAAGGCATTGGTGGCGCCAATATTTCCCGAGCCGTGTTCGCGCGGATCACGCTTGCTGATCAGACGGGACAGCAGCAGACCAAAGGGAATCGCGCCAAGCAGGTAAGCGGCCAGAACGGCCGCTGGCTGTAGTATGTCAGAAGAAATCAAACGCCGCCCTTACGATAATAACTGCGTGATGTATTCAGTTGCTGCTGCATATCTTCCGTGAGTGAAGCCCGGATATAGGTCGGCAGCACCAGTTCCAGTGCAGCAGGCTCACCGAACTCGGCCGGAAATGCTTCGCCATCAACAACATTATCATGGCGCAACAGGATTAACTGATCCGGCGTCAGCGGCGGTGTGGGCAGAAATTGCATCAGGCTCGCCATCAAACGGGCAGCAAAGTCCGGCACGGGAAGCAGCAACCGCTTTCGACCGAGTTCCGCCATCAGCAGCTCCAGCAGTTCCCTGAAGCTATAAGACTGCGGGCCGCCGAGTTCAAAGGTTTTTCCCGCCACATGGCGATTGCCGATACTGCTGACAAAGGCCCGGGCCACGTCCTGAACCCATACAGGCTGGAAGCGGGTAGCGCCGGAAATCACCGGCAGTATCGGCAGGGATTTGCTCATCTTTTTAAACTGGTTGAAGAAGTTATCACCCGCACCATAAATGATAGATGGCCTGAAGGTCGTCCAGTTCAGGCTGCTCTGGCGCACAAAACCCTCGGCCTCGCCCTTCGTTCGGGCATAGGCGCTGGCAGGAATATGACCGGCCCCCAGGGCACTCATATGCAGGTATTGCTTTACGCCGGCCCGCTTGCAGGCTGCCAGCACATGCTCAACACCATGCACATGCGCCGCTTCGAATGAATAACGCCCTTTTTCAAATAACAGCCCGACCAGATAAATCACCGTATCAGCATCGGCCACCACCTCATCGAGCCCGCGCCCGTCCACGACATCAGCGCGCATCAACTGCGCCCCTTCAACAGCCAGATCTCGTGCCCGTTCGGGATGCCTGCAGGCCACCGTCACCTGATGCCCGTGCTGGATTGCCTCATGCACGATGGCTCGACCGACAAAGCCGCTGCCACCGATAATACATACACGCTGCCCCATGTTTCCCTCCTCATCCTGAGGATGCCAGTCACACCTCAAAAGCATCCGTACAAGCAAGGGTTATTATGCGGCTGGCATCGCCAAGGTCAATCTGGCCGCTCGGCGGCACAAAAAAATCAATCCGCTGTTTGCAGACATGGGCAACTCGTCTAAGCTAGCAGGCAGTTCGTTCACCTATCAGAGAAGGAGGAGCTTCAGCATGGCTTTGAAATTTTTTAATCCGGATCAGGTCGTCGCGGCAGCACGCAGTTCCCTAAGACCGCGTCTGCTCATCACTATGGCCGCCACCATACTCGGCGCAGTGGTTCTTTTTGGCATTTTCCATGTCGAAGGGAGCAGCTTCAGCGCCGTTTTCCTTCACTTTGTCGGTAGCATCGCGGCGCTGATATGGCTGCTGTTCGGCCTGACCGCCACAGCCCACCAGGTCCATCAATCGCAACTGGGTAAAGATATTCCCAACCCGCGCCAAGCCGCCTGTTTTGCATGGGGGCGGGCCGCCTCTCTGATCATGCTGCCTGTCTGGGGTGCCGGCCTGTTGCTGGCCCTGCTGCTGGCAGAAACTCTGTTGCTGGCTTTAAGTAATATCCCCGGCCTTGGCCTGATCCTGCTGGCTCTGACCGGCGTACCGCTACTGCTGCTGAATACCATCGTCGCCGTCGCCCTGCTGCTGGCCCTGTTCAATATCGCTGCACGTGTCGTACTTGGCGATGATGATGCTGCCACGGTACGCGATGCTTCATGGAAGCTGCTCAAGGAACGCTGGCCGGAATTATTGATTTATAACCTTGGCGGCGTACTGGCCACATGTCTGGTTGCCGCCCTGGTGCTGTCACCATTGTGGCTGGGCCTGCAGATCACCTTGGGCCTGATTGATTATGCCTCGGCTGACGCATTACAGGCAGTCATTGGCTCCACAGGCTTCTGGGGCGGTATTGCCCATCTGGTCGGGCTGGTCATGCTTGGCGCACTGCTGGCTGCCATTGCCAGTGTTCCATTGATCACCATTACCCATCTGACCCTGTCCATTCATCTGGAGTTGAACCAGCCAAAAAAGGCCAGGAAAGCGGCTACAAAGCGCAAGCCCGCAAGCGCAAAAACACCGGCGTCCAAAACTGCAAGCACGGCAAAGAAACCCGCCCGCTCTCGCCGCAAATCCCCCTCAAAAGTCACGGCCAAGTCAGCGACTCAAACAGCAGACGATCCTTCCAAGGCCGGTGAGGCCCCTGAAACTTCATGACCATCAACACTACGATGATCACTTCGCGCACCTCGCTTCCGGATGCGCTGTTTCAGATTGAGGCGCATCAGTCGACCAGCCCGGCGCAGTGGTATCGCAAGGATGGTGAATATGTCCCGCTGACCTACGCACATCTGGTACAGCGCATCCGGCATGTAGCAAGCGGCCTGATCACCTCCGGCATCAAGCATGGCGATCGTGTGGCCATTCTGATGGAAAACCGGCCGGAATGGGCCGTCATTGACTATGCCATTCTCAGCATTGGTGCGGTTACCGTACCGCTGTATTGCTCGTACAGGCCTCAGGATATGGCCTATGTGCTCAATGATTCGGGTGCTGTGGCTGTCTTTACATCAGGAGGCAAGCTGTTGCGCGACCTGTTGCTCGCGGCCAGGGAATGCCCGCATGTAAAGGCGATCTATTCGATTGATAAGGCAAGCAATGGGGAGGTGCTGCATCACATGCAGGAACTCGAGGCCGGTGAGGTGGCCACTGAACAACTCGCCGAACGGCTGGCCAGGGTGAATCGTGATACGCTGGCGACACTTGTCTATACATCCGGCACCACGGCAAACCCAAAAGGTGTCATGCTGACCCACGGCAATATCCTGACCAATCTTGAATCCGTCCCTGCCGTCATCACCGATATCAATCTGGGTGACAAGATGCTTTCTTTCCTGCCGCTGGCACATGCGCTGGAGCGCACCGGCAGCCATTTTCTGCCCTATTCGTTCGGCATATCGGTGGCCTTTGCCGAGCGACCCGATACAGTGGCCAAAAATCTCGTTGAAGCATCACCCACCATCATGATAGCTGTACCGCGCATGCTGGAAGTGGTGCGCAGTCGCATCCTTGGACAGGTTGCCACTCAATCGCCGCTAAAACGCAAACTCTTCCATACCTTCCTGAAACTTTCCCGACAGGAAACGCGCGGCCCGATCAGTTCAATCCTGTATCGGCTACTGGACAAACTGGTTGGCGAAAAAATCCGCCAGCGCTTTGGTGGTCGCCTGCGTATCATGATCTCCGGCGGCGCCCCCCTCAATGTCGAGGTGGCTGAATTCTTCGAAGCGCTGAACCTGCCGGTCATTGAAGGCTACGGCCTGAGTGAATCCGCCCCGCTGCTGGCCGTAAACCCCATGCATGACCGTCGTATTGGCAGTGTCGGACTGGCAGCCAAAGGAGTCGAAATCCGGATTGAAGAGGATGGTGAAATCATCGCCCGCGGCGCCAATATCATGCCCGGCTACTGGAAACAGAAGAAGGCCACCAAAGAAGCTCTGATCGACGGATGGCTGCATACCGGCGATATCGGCCATATCGATGAGGATGGCTATCTTTATATTACCGATCGCAAGAAGGACATTATCGTTAATTCCGGTGGTGAGAATATTGCGCCACAGCGTATTGAGATTCTGCTGGATGACGATGCGCAGATTGAACAGGCGCTGGTGTACGGTGATCAAAAACCCTATCTGGTGGCCCTGATTATCCCCAACGAGGAAGCCTGCATGGCCTGGGCACATGAACAGGGCCTGCCGGAAACGGACTGGGAGCATGTGTGTACGTCGGACATTCTGAAAAAAGCACTGCAAACCAAAATCAACACCATCCTCAAGCCGCTGAACCCCTTCGAACAGGTGCGTCGCATCATTTTGCTGCCGCACCCGTTCACCATTGAGGAAGGTCTGTTAACGCCGACGATGAAAATCAAGCGCCGCAAGGTGTATGAAAAATATCACGACGCGCTTGAGTTGCTGTATAACTGATCCATTTCGGTTTCAAACAATCAGCGTATCAATCCGCCGCCTGTATTGACTAACGGATGGCTAATGGGCGTACGCTTAATCACTGCTGCGACCTTCGATTCAACCAGTAACACCGCGCAACTGGTGGAATGAGAGGCGCGATGATTGTGCCGCTGCTCTCTATCCGCATCCATTTTCACAGCCCTCTTGTTTAGAGAAAGGTGCCAATCAATCCAATCAGAATGATAATCAGGATAGGGATCGATACCGGAGCAAGGGATTTAAACTTGTCGAGCACATCTGCTTTGGATGCGCCACCGATATTCGGCAACAACATTTGAGCCGTGCCAAATAACTGTACCGCCTCGACAGGAGGGGTGGGTTCGGCGTTTTGCCAATACGATGTATCGCTCAATACCCGTTCCCACGCTGCGGTTGTGCCTTTGGGTAAAGCTTTCCGGGGCCTGAGGGGTTCTTTCTGGAATGCCTCCATGACAATCAAATCTTCAACCAGCGGAGCATATAATTCTTCGTCAAACCGCTGCTCTCTCAGCGCCCACCAAACACATTGTGTACACTCCGAGAGGTTGGTTGAAATCTCAGCCCTGGCAGCTTCCTGGCCAAATGCCTGCGAAGCTGCCGATGGCCCCACTGCACGGGTTTCCAGATCGGAATGACAATATGGGCATTGTTTCAACTCGAGGTTTTTTCTGTGTAAAGAAATGATGTCATAACAAACCGTATTCATATTTTCTCCTGCCTTGCATACCTTTATGGTAACCGGAAACCGACATGGATGGCCGCAGTTTCCGGCCTATAGCCCAGGGTCGTGATTATGAATCACCCCGAGTTTGTCGGAGGCTAAAACTCTTGAGAGGATTAGGCCATGAACAGACAAGTAACATATTCCCCGGAAGTACGCGAGCGAGCAGTTCGACTGGTTCTGAGCAGCGAACATGATCACCCGTCGCGTTGGTCAACCATCGTATCGGTTGCATCAAAAATTGGCTGTACGCCCGAGACATTAAGAAAGTGGATCAACAG
>JAJRTF010000053.1 GCA_021545585.1 Zetaproteobacteria bacterium | reverse complement strand
TCCACACTATATGGACTTCTATGCTGAAAACACTGTGGCTCGATTCCCTGTAATGCTTCCCCATGTATCAACTATATCATGCTGAAGCCTTCGCCTGAAGGCGAGGGTTTTAACCCAACCCGGACGTGTGACAATAAAAAAGCTCACTGTCGCGAAACAACTATAAGCCCCTGTCTGAAAAAAGGCTATCGCCCTTGCCTGCATTCTGGTCTAAGCTATGCTAGGGCGCATGGGAGGGTTATATGGCGGATAAGGACACAGAAGAAGAGCTGGCTCGCAAGAAGAGAGCTGAAGCCGAAATCTTCGGCAAAACCCTTGGCTTCACGCACACGCCGTCTCCGGAAGAGCTGGAGCGGACCGTCGTTCTCAAACCTGCTGCCCACAGTGCCCCTGCCCCCCAGGACTTTGAATCAACCGTGCGCTTCAGTAATTTCGATGCTCTGGTTGATAGCGACACCTCCAGCGGCAATAAAAGTGCCGGCCATGCTTCCACCCCTCCGGCACCCGAAGCGCCGAAAGCGCCTGCAAAAGCAGCCACTGCGAAACAGAAACCCGTCGCCCCTGAGGTGAAAGCCGCAAAGAAGGCCTCGCCGGCAAAAGCGCCTGTCGCCAAAGCTCCGGCTCCCGCCCCCAAAGCGGCCCCGGCTCCGACAGCCGGGAAACAGCCTCCTGCAGCGGCAGTTTCTTCCCCGCCAGCCCCGCCGGCAGCCGAGCTGGATTTAAGCGCTCATGATTTCGGTCTGGGCGATGCTGAGCTGGAAGTTGACAGCACACCTGCGGCCACTGCTGAAGCCGCGCTCGAGACCATCCCTGAACCCACGCCTGAACCCGTATCTAAGCCTGCTCCTGAAGCTACACCCCGGGCCGAATTTGATTCCGGCGCTGCTCTGGATGAACTTGATGAATTACTCAAGATGGACATCCCCGAAATTGAAACTTCGCCGGTTGCCGAACAGCCCGAGAGCGGATTAGAGGCGGAGTCGATGCCGGACATGGCAATTCCTGAGCTGGATAAGGAAAATAACGACCTGGATCAAACCATTGATTCCATGCTCGCCGTCCAGCTCAGTGCTGCCGATCTTGCCGAGGACGATAAGCTCCTTGCGCTGATTGATGAAGATGAGCCTATCATCCCAGCCAAAAAAACATCCGCTGCCGATGATACAGAGCAGGACGACATATTCGACTTATCCAGCCTTGAAGCATCACTGGATACCGACCCTGCGGAAGAGTTTGAGGATAAGCCTGCAGAGACGCAGGCTACAGAACCCAGTGCAGAACCAGCCCCGGGCAAGCCCGAAACAAGCGCTAAAACTGAGATGGAGGAAGACGTTTCCGAAACTGTAACCGCTCCCAGCAAAAGCGAAACGATTGTTCCAGCAGCAGCAACCCCGATGCAGGCAACTGAACAGAAACGTGGCGGCTCCGGTTTTGCCATCTTCTTATCGCTGCTGGCACTGGCCGCTGCCGGTGCCTCTTACTGGTTCAGCCAGGGCGCTCAAACAACACCTATACAGGCCGAACTGACCCAGGTAATCGACCGGCTCAGTCAGCTTGAGGCGGAAAACCATAACCTGGCGACTCAGATGCAGACGCTGCAACAAAAGAACGAAAAACTTGAACAGCGACTCAACGACCTGAAGAACGTGGTTGCCAATAGGGCCAAGGCCGGTAAGAAAAAAGCATTGCGCCGCAAGCAGCCGCTGATTCAAGCCTCCACCCCGGTTAAATCCGCTACCAAGCCCGCACCGAAACCTGTCATCAAGCCAAAAGGCTGGGTGATCAACCTGACCTCTGTCAGTTCGTCCGAATCAGCAAAACAGGAACTTGCCCGACTCAAATCAATGGGCGTAGATGCACAGGCCATCCGCACCGAAGCGCGAGGCAAGATATGGTATCGCATCCGGGTTTCCGGTTTCGCTACGTTTGAGGAAGCGGAAGCGCAGGGGAAACTGCTGGGTGAGAAGCTGAATATCTCTGACATCTGGGTCGGCAAGCCATAACTGATTCCGGCCTGCCTCAGCGCCATTGACATCATCTGCCCCTGTTTCTAACGTCGCGCCACTGCTTTGACGGAGATTGACGATGCCCAATATTGAACATTCGCTACATGATTTTGAACAGGCCAGAAAGATTCTTCCCGGCGGCGTCAATTCGCCGGTGCGCGCCTTCAAATCGGTGGGCGGCACACCCCGCTTCTTTGCCAGAGCCAAAGGCCCCTATGTCTGGGATGTTGATAACAACCAGTATATCGATTATGTCGGCTCCTGGGGCCCGATGATCCTCGGTCACGCATATCCGGATGTGGTCAAGGGTGTGCAGCAGACCGCCGAGAACGGCATGAGTTTCGGGGCCCCCTGCGAGCTGGAGATTCTACTGGCACAACTGGTCATCGATATGGTGCCTTCGATTGATGTTGTGCGTTTCGTCAACTCGGGCACTGAGGCGACAATGTCCGCCCTGCGTCTGGCACGCGGCTTTACCGGGCGCGATAAATTCATCAAATTTGACGGCGGCTATCACGGCCATGCCGATGGCTTTCTGGTCAAGGCAGGCAGTGGCGCAGCCACCTTTGGCGAGCCCGACTCCGCAGGTGTACCGGCCGATTACGCCAAGCTGACGCTGACAGCGCCCTTCAATGACATTGAAGCCGTCAAGGCTCTGTTTGCCGGCAATAAAGATGAAATCGCCTGCATTATCGTTGAGCCGGTGCCGGGCAATACCGGAGTCATGGACCTGTATTCCAACGGCTTCCTGCAACAGCTGCGCGACATCTGCGATGCCGAAGGTGCCCTGCTCGTGTTCGATGAAGTGATGTGCGGCTTCCGTGTCGCCGCGGGTGGCGCGCAGCAACGCTTCGGAATCACCCCTGACCTGACATGTCTGGGTAAGATCATAGGCGGCGGCCTGCCGGTCGGCGCTTATGGCGGGCGCGAGGAAATCATGCGCAGAATTTCACCCGATGGGCCTGTTTATCAGGCCGGTACCCTGTCGGGAAATCCGCTGGCCATGCGTGCCGGACTGGATACCCTGACACGCTTGCGTGAACCGGGTTTCTACGAGGCGCTTGAGGATAAAACCACGCGCCTGGTCGAAGGCCTTCTGGCCGGATGCAAGGCTGCAGGCGTGTCGGCTGTGGCCAACCAGGTGGGGGCGATGTTCACGGTATTCTTTACCGAACTGGAGAGTGTAAGCTGCAGTTCGGATGTCAGCCAGCACTGCGATCTGGCCTTCTTCGGCCGCTTCTTTAATGCCATGCTCGATGAGGGTGTGTATCTCGCCCCGTCCCAGTATGAAGCTGCATTCATATCTGCCGCGCATAGCGATGCCGATATCGACAATACCATCCGCGCCGCCGGGCGTGCGCTCGCCAGACTCACTGCATGAGCCTGCTGGACGACATTGCATTCAATGAGGCGGGCCTTGTGCCGGCCATTGCCCAAGAGGCATCATCCGGTCGCGTATTGATGATGGCATGGATGAACAGGGAAGCCGTTGAACAGACACTCGCCACGGGTTTCGCTCACTATTATTCCCGCTCACGCCGGAAACAGTGGAAGAAAGGTGAATCGTCCGGCCATGTACAAAAGGTCATGGATATGTATCTCGACTGCGATGGTGATACCATCCTGTTGAAGATCGAGCAGACCGGTCCGGCCTGTCATACCAATCGGGAATCCTGCTTTTTCAGGCAGGCCCGGGATCATGCATGGATCACCATTGAGGATCCTCAGGAGTAAGCCCCATGAGCCAAGATAACGTAAAAATCCTGGAAGAACTGGCGGCCGTGCTCGAATCACGCAAAAGTGAATCACCGGATACTTCCTATGTAGCCTCACTGTATGCCAGGCCGGACAAAATGCTGGAAAAGATCGGTGAAGAAGCGGTGGAAACCATTATCGCGGCCAAAAACAATGACCGGGAACAGGTCATCCGCGAAACCGCCGACCTGTGGTTTCATTCCATGGTCATGCTGGCCCAGAAAGGACTTAGCCCCGAGGATGTTCTGGCTGAACTGGCCCGCCGTTTCGGCATCTCCGGCCATGATGAAAAAGCATCCCGAAAGTCATAACAGGCACCCCGGTAAGACGACCCTGACTTCTGCGACCCAATAAGCCACTGGTCGGCTTCATGCGGGGATAAATCATATGGGAGCCACAATTGTCTGCACTAACTCCTGTTGCAAGTAAAACCATGCTTTTTACCACTCTGGCGCTCATCGCCTTTGCCGGCAATTCGGTACTTTGCCGTCTGGCACTGGCAGGGCATGCCATTGATGCATCGAGTTTTACCGTCATCCGCCTGCTATCCGGTGCCATGATCCTGATGATCATCATCATGCTTCGCGGGGACAGGCGCGCCTCAAGCAGCCGCGGAAGCTGGTCGGCAAGCATGATGCTGTTTGCCTATGCCGCCACATTTTCTTTCGCCTATATCAGCCTGGACACAGGAACCGGGGCGCTGATTCTATTTGGCGCAGTACAGGTCACGATGATCCTGCTGTCACTCTACGCAGGACACAGGCTGCATGCGATGGAATGGACAGGTTCCGGCATCGCCTTCATGGGCTTTGTCTACCTGATCCTCCCGGGTATCAGCGCTCCTTCCCCGGTGGGCTTCACGCTAATGGCTGGCGCCGGCATTGCCTGGGCATCTACACCCGGACAGGCAGACACTCGATCGCTCCACTAACTGATACCGCCTATAATTTCCTCAGAACCATACCGCTGATTCTGATACTGGCCATCGTAACCCTGCATCAGTCTCAATATTCAATGGCCGGCATCATGTATGCGGTATTGTCCGGCGCGCTCGCATCAGGAATCGGCTATACAATATGGTATATCGCATTGGCCGGACTTTCCTCAACCCAGGCGGCGGCAGTTCAGTTGCTGGTACCTGTCCTTGCTGCCACAGGCGGTGTGCTGTTCGTATCCGAACCGGTCACCCAGCGACTGATCATCTCAGCCGTGCTGATTCTGGGGGGTATCCTGTTCATCACGCTTGCAAAGCATGACCCTCCATGGCGATCCATCACACCCCGATCATGAACTGAGGGCATACATGCCCAATGTCACCCGCATCTGCTATCCTTCAGATGAATCAGGGAGGAGTTTTAAGGGATGCCGGACACATCAGACAAAAGCGAAGCAGTGGATGGCGCACATGTGTCAAACTCCGGGCCGCTAAAACTGAAAAAGATACGTTTCAGCGCCTTCCAGCATGAACTGAATGTGCAGCAGCGACCGGTCAGTTACAACGGTGTCATCAGTGCCATCGCACCGGACAAAAAAAGACGCAGAAAGCGCGTCAAGCTGCGCGGCATCGACATGTTCCGGCTGCTTCGCCCTTACGTGCAGGTTCGCTTCTCCGACCAGGTAAAGGCTGTGCTGCCGCTGGCAATCTACCTGAACCTTTTTCAAATCCTGATCCTCAGACAGAACATCAGTGAACCATGGGTAGTCATGCTCGGACTTATTGCTATTATTGCCGGGCTGATGATGTTCATGGAGGGGCTGAAACATGGCCTGATGCCGTTCAGCGAAAGTATCGGCGCCATACTGCCGGCCAAATCACCGCTGCCTGTGGTGCTGCTGGTAGCGATGCTGCTCGGTATCGTTGTCACGCTTGCGGAACCCGCTATCGGCGCCCTGCAAATAGCCGGAGCCATGATCCAGCCTGAGTCCGCACCCTATTTGTACGAAATACTCAACCACTGGAGCGGCATGCTGGTGTTTGTCATTGGCCTGGGGGTAGGCCTCGCCGCAGTGGCCGGAACACTGCGCTTCCTTTATGGCCTGAGCCTGAAGCCGCTGATCTGCCTTGCCCTGCTACCGGCGCTTTTTCTGAGCTGGCAAATGGCGGGAGATCCGTATCTTGCCGAGATGATCGGGCTGGCCTGGGACTGCGGTGCAGTGACCACGGGTCCGGTAACCGTGCCGCTGGTACTGGCGCTCGGCATCGGTATCGCCGGTGCCGCCGGTAAAGGTGGGTCGCCCCTTTCCGGCTTCGGCATTGTCACCCTGGCATCGCTTTTTCCGGTCACCGGCGTACTTCTGTTAGCCAATCATGTCGCTGCTGTCACCAGCCCCGATGAGATTATCGCTGCAGCTCAGGCCACAACCCGTCTTGTCAGCGAGATATCCTGGTATGAGCAGAGCCCCATGCAGGAAATCCTTGCAGGACTCCGGGCTATCCTGCCGCTGGTCGGCTTTCTGCTGCTGGTTCTCTACTATCTGATCGGCGAGAAGCTGCGCAATGCCTCCGTCACCATCTACGGCATTTCCCTGTGCCTGATCGGCATGATCGTCTTTAGCCTCGGATTGACCTACGGGCTCACCAATCTTGGCTCCCAGTCGGGCTCTCTGGTGCCGGCCACATTCAGTCACATCGACTCCGTCACCGACTCCCCGTTGTACCTGTTTGGCATTGGCATCACGGTTACCGCCCTGTTCGCATGGTTCCTCGGTTTCGGCGCCACGCTTGCTGAGCCTGCACTCAATACACTGGGGATGACGGTGGAAAACCTGACTCAGGGTGCTTTTCGCAAATCCACACTCATCTATGCCGTGTCGATCGGCGTCGGTCTGGGATTAACTGCCGGTGTCCTGAAGGTCGTGTTCGCATGGCCGCTGGCCTGGATGCTGATCCCCGGCTATCTGCTGGCCGCCGTTCTCACCCTTTTTTCCAGTGAGGAATTCGTCAACATCGCCTGGGACAGTGCCGGCGTCACCACCGGGCCTGTGACTGTTCCGCTGGTGTTGGCCATGGGTGTCGGGCTGGGCGATGCCGTGAGCGCCATGGAAGGCTTCGGCATCCTCGCCATGGCTTCCATCGGCCCGATTCTTTCCGTACTTGCCACCGGTCTGTGGATCAAGTGGAGCGTATACCGCAAACGAGCCAACGAAGACATTCAAACATCCCTCGCAGCAGGAGAGACCTCATGAAGTATAATGAAATCGCCGTCTTAACCGATATCGCTCTGATTACCTGCATCGTACAGCGAGGCAAGGCCGATGATATCGTACGCGCGGCTCAGGCTGCCGGCGCATCCGGCGCCACCGTGCATTTTGCCCGCGGCAGCGGCATACGCGAACGACTCGGAATCCTTGGCGTGGCCGTGGAAGTAGAAAAAGAGGTCATCAGCATTCTCGCCTCGACCGACCATGTCGACCACATTTTCGAGGTGATGCACAAGGCCGCCCAGCTCGATACGCCCGGCATGGGCTTGATGTATGTGACGCCTGTCGAAAAAGCGGCGACGCATATTCCACCCGAGGTTCTGGAAAGGCTCAGGGGTAAAAAATGACCAGCGATAAGCGTTCCAGACTCATCACCTGCATCATCCCCAAGGGCAACGGTTTGCAGACATTGGAGAAGCTGAAATCTGAGCTCGGACTGCTTCGGGCCCATGTTCATCTGGCTCGAGGTACAGCCTCCAATGCCCCAAAAGCTCTGCACGGCCTTGTCGAGCATGCTGAAAAGGAAACCCTTGAGGTGATTACAGATTATGCGGATGCGGATGCCATATTTGCCTTCCTGTTCGAGTCATTACACATCAGCGAACCGTACAACGGCATTATGTATATGCAGCCGCTGGGGCGCTCTACAGGCTACGAACTGTCGGAGCTTCCCGGAACAGCTGATCCGGTTTGACTTGCGCTGCCCCCGGATTAAGCATACCAGTCAACAATCATCATCCTGCCGACCCGATGCCGGTAGTTGAATGCAAAGGAAAAAACCATGAGTACAGAACAGGCATTACAGGCACGTAGCGAATCAAAATGTGAATTATGCGGTACAGGCGATGGCCTCGGCGTTTATGAAGTGCCGCCGGCATCCGATGGCAGTGCGGATCAGTGCGTGTTGATTTGCACAACCTGCCATGAGCAGATCGAAAACCCGGCCAGCATGGATGCAAATCACTGGCGCTGCCTGAACGACTCCATGTGGAGTCAGATTCCGGCCGTACAGGTACTGGCATGGCGTATGCTGACTCGCCTGCGCGCTGAAGGCTGGCCACAGGACCTGCTTGATATGATGTACCTTGAAGACGAGACCCGTGCATGGGCGGAGGCTAGCGGCGAAGGCGACAGTGATAATGACAAGGTCATCCATCGTGACAGCAATGGCGCTGTACTTGCGGCAGGCGACACCGTCACCCTGATCAAGGATCTGGAAGTCAAAGGCGGCGGTTTCACCGCCAAACGCGGTACGCCCGTGCGTGGCATTCGTCTGGTTGCGGACAATGCCGAACATATCGAAGGGCGCGTCAATGGTCAGCAGATTGTCATTCTTACCCAGTTTGTCAAAAAACAGGGTTGAGCACTGTTGCATATACACATTCAGAATAAGGGGGAGAAAACAGATGAGTGATTGCCTGTTCTGCAAAATCATTGAGGGGAACATCCCTTCCGACAAGGTCTATGAGGATGATGATGTCTATGCTTTCAAGGACATCCACCCCAAGGCCCCAGTGCATGTACTGGTCATTCCGAAGCTGCATATCGCAACGCTCTCTGATTGTGATGACCCTGCCCTGCTGGGGATGCTGATGGATCGGGTTCGTATGATTGCCGACGATGTGCTGACTCTGGAAGCCGGATATCGCGTGGTCATCAATGTACGCGAAGGCGGCGGGCAGGAGGTCTTTCACCTGCACATACATATCCTGGGCGGCAAGAAGCTCCCGTTTTGAGGCATAACAAAAAGCGCTCGCGTGCCAAACTGCACGGCCTCTCCAATGATCTGGCAAATATCCTCGGCGAGGATTCCCTTGAGGAACTAACCGGACTCGCCCGCCTGCGCAGGGCATGGGCGGATATTGTTGGACCGATGATGGCGACCCGCACCGAACCTGTACAATTCGAGGCCACCGAGGGAGGGCGCTGCCTGTGGGTGGCCGTGGATCACTCCATCATGGCACAGCAAATCCGCTTTCTGCGCGACGATATTCGCAAGGCCTGCTTCAAACATGCCGGCATTGGCAAATTGACCCATATCCGCACCCGCATGACGCCCGGCGCCGGCATCAAGCCGGACGCGCCAAAACCAACACCGAAAACACTGGTCTTTGCCCAGAAACGCGCCCTTGCGCTGGAGCTTGCCGGCATCAAGGATCGCAGGCTGCGCCAGGCGGCCTTTCAGGCGCGTATGGCACAGCTGGAATACGCAGACAACACTCGGACAGAATAAATGACAGTCGTAAAGGATTAAATATGAGAAACTGGCTCCTGATCGCTATCATGGCGGTATTCACTCTTTCCGTAATGGGCATAGACGATGCCGATGCACGCCGCTTCGGCGGCGGCCACAGCTTTGGTAAGCAGCGTATGCACGCTCCGGTCCAGAACAGCTTTTCGCAAAAACGCGCCGCCTCCGGTAAATCTGCCGCAAGCGGCAATCAGCGCGGCTCAGCGCGTACCGGTATGATGGGCATGCTTGGCGGTCTGGCGCTGGGCGGGCTGCTGGGTGCAATGTTCTTCGGCGGTGCATTTGAGGGTATCAATATCTTCGATATCATCGTTATCGGAGCCCTGATTGCGCTGCTGATCTGGTTTCTGCGCCGCAAGGCGGAACCCCGACCCATGGCCTATGCCGGCAGCCACAACGCATCCGCAGCTTTTGATCACCACATACAGGCTCCGGCCGGCAAGATGCTGCGCCCGAATATCAATGAAAAACATTTTCTGAAAGCCGCACGCGATATTTTCATGCGTATGCAGGCTGCCTGGGATGCGCAGGATATGGGTGATATACGCCAATTCTGCACGCCTGATATTGCCGACCTGATTGAGCAGGATATGGTCGGTAACGGACGCAACCATACCGAGGTAGCCACTCTGGATGCGCAATTATCCGACAGCTGGATCGAGTCAGACCTCGAATGGGCGGCTGTGGATTTCACCGCCATGCTGCGCGAGCAGGTACTGGATGATCGGGGTCATCCAGGCAGTGACCAAAGCAGCGAGATCCATGAAACATGGATTTTTCAGCATCATCCGGATGCTGACGACCCAACCTGGTATCTGGCCGGTATCCAGCAGGCATAGGTTCTCTTCCCGCGCAGGGAGATTGTCTGATTACCAAAGCTGGCCTATAGTCTTTATTCTGACAGGGAGGAGGGGCATGAATCCAATAGTCATAGTCTTTTTTTTCGGAGCATTGCTGTTGTCGGCTTGTACGATGCCTGATTCTTCCATATCGACGCAGACGACAAGACTCCCGGTATCCAGTGCATCATCTGAGGGGGTAATCTCCAGTCCACAGACAGCGACGCGTGAACTGGTTGTGCGTCTATGCAAGGAGCCACGACAGCAGCCTCGGCCACAGGAGCAGGCTATAATGTGCTCAGCGCACATCAAGGCAAAACATCATTCCTGCGCCTAAAACTTAAGCCCGGCCAGGATGTCGGCGCTGCAATCCAGTCGCTGACTGCACAGCCATGGGTGGTACATGTGCAGCCGAATTATATCTACCATGCCACGGCGCTACCCAATGACCCGCATTTCAGTGAATACTGGGGATTACAGAATACCGGCCAGTTGGTGAACGGCGTAACAGGAACGACGGGTGCCGATATTTCCGCCGTGAGAGCCTGGGATGAAACGACGAACTGTTCGGCGATGGTGGTGGCGGTGATCGATACGGGAGTGGATTACAACCATCCGGATCTGACGGCCAATATCTGGGCCAATGCCGGTGAGGTATTGGATGGAACCGATACGGACGGCAATGGCTTTATCGATGATGTCCGGGGCTGGGATTTCGTGCAGGGCGATAATGATCCGATGGATTTCAATGAGCATGGCACGCATGTGTCCGGCACTATCGGCGCAGTGGGAAACAATGCTGTTGGCGGCACGGGCATTTGCTGGAATGTACAGATCATGCCGCTGCGCGTGCTTAATTCCGTAGATAGCGGCACCACAGCCGATATTGCTGCGGCGGTGGACTATGCTGCCGCCAATGGCGCCAGAGTGATCAACATGAGCCTCGGCGCGCCGGGCACCAATATTCTGAGCAGCGTGCCACCGGCGCGGCCACCGGTTTGCAGCTGGAACTTTGATACCGGAACATTGCAGCTCTGGACCGCTCAAACCCTTGACAATCTAGGCAATCCATTGGCAACCACAGTGGCAGAAAGATTCCTTTAGTCCGACATGGAGTCTGACCGATACGCCCGGCGCTCTCCATGCCAACAACCGCAGCTATCGAGCCACCTCACCTGCCTGCAATCTCACCGGCAAGCAGGGAGCTGTGCTGAACTATGCATTGAACCTCGATACTGAATATAGGGTTGACTTTGTGTTTATTGAGCACTCCAGTGACGGTGTCACATGGACCAATGCATTTGGTCCTAGCATTGGGTTGTCTGGCTCTACAGGCGGATGGTTGCTGTCGGGGGCTTTTGGCGGAAATGCCAACCTGGGCGATCTGAATGGGCTGGCGACTGCCCAAGTGCGTTTTCGCTTCGAAACCGATCTTTCAATTACTCTTGACGGCGTCCATGTCGATGATGTGGCCATCACCGTGCCCAATACGACAATTGGAGCGCACTCCGTTAATGATTATGTCTTCCTCAACGGCACAAGCATGGCCACGCCCCATGTGGCGGGTGTGGCGGCGCTGGTCTGGTCGGCCGATCCCGGTCTGACCAGTCTGCAATTAAAGACTCGCTTGATGAACAATGGTGATCCCATAGCGGCGCTGGTCGGCAAGACGGTGTCCGGCAAGCGACTGAATGCACAGATGGCCATGCCGTTGCATGCGGCAACGGCCCTGACCGCTGCGGTGGTCAGCTTTTCGCAGGTGGATTTAAGCTGGGTGGACAATTCCGTGAGCGAGACCAGCTATCTTGTGCAGCGTGATTCCTGTGCCGGATTTACAACCATTGCCACGCTGGCGGCAGACAGCTCGGCTTACTCGGATGCTGCGGCACCGGCCGGAACAAATCTGGTGTACCAGATTGTGGCACAGGCGCGAGACGGGCGCGCAACCGCCAGTGCAACAACCAATGCCATGAAACCTGCAGCGCCGGTAGTTGTGGCAGGTGGCGGTGGATGCATGCTGAACCCGCAGACTGGATTTGACCCCATGCTGCCGACGCTGCTGTTGATTGCGTTCAGCATCCTTTATCTGCGCAGAAGGAAAGCCTGAGGAAAAAAGCGAATTTGATACAACATCCAAACGACGCGATGCACAAAAGGGGTGCCGGAAGGCCCCCCTTTTGCTCTTATGATGACAGATCAAACAGTCATTTTAACTCATTTAAGAGACCTCTGCACATCCAGTGTTTGAATCGTTGGCGATGTTCCACAGCATTTTTTTCGATTGGCCGGTACATTTCGGAGTTTGCCCCCCAAGGAATTGCTGGAATATCCTGAATCCGTGAATTCAGGGC
>JAJRTF010000052.1 GCA_021545585.1 Zetaproteobacteria bacterium | reverse complement strand
CACACTATATGGACTTCTATGCTGAAAACACTGTGGCTCGATTCCCTGTAATGCTTCCCCATGTATCAACTATATCATGCTGAAGCCTTCGCCTGAAGGCGAGGGTTTTAACCCAACCCGGACGTGTGACAATAAAGATGCATTGTCCTGGTTTTCCTCAATCAGGGATTCAGATGTCCTGAATGTCTCCAGACGCCCGCCCTGTATCAGCGTGTCGATGGCCGCATCGGGAAGGCCGGAAAACAGCGAACTGGAAGCAATCTGCTGGCGCAGATGTTCGGAAATGGGTTTCTTGTCTGACATGGTCGTCTCCCTGCGCATGGCATGTATGCTGGCATTCATCCTATCGTGCGGAGTCAGGGCAGTAAATTTTCCGGGTCCGGGCAGGGGCGGGAATGCATCATGTCTGCAGATGCTTGCCGCCGCACAGGCTGATTCGTAGTCTGCGCGGCAAAGTCGGCTAGCAGGAGTGCAGGATATGAAGGGCGAATTGAAATACGAGGGCAAGGGCAAACAGCTGTATGCCAGTGATAAAGCGGATGAGCTGATTCAGTTGTTCAAGGATGATGCAACGGCTTTTGACGGTGTTAAGCATGATGTCATTGCCGGCAAGGGCAAATTGAACTGTGCCATCTCATCCTTTATTTTCGAGAAGCTGCATGCTTCCGGCGTAAAGACCCATTACGTCAAGCGCGAGAGCAGCAATGAAATGCGGGTGAAATCTCTCGACATGATGCCGGTAGAAGTCGTGGTCAGAAACGTGGCGGCAGGTTCAATTTGCAAGCGTCTGGGCCTGGAAGAGGGCCTGAAGCTGGCACATCCACTAACTGAATTATTCTACAAATCCGACGAGTTACACGACCCTATGATCAATGTGGAGCATTGCGAGCTGTTCGGCTGGGCTACACGGGCCGAGATCGACAACATGTGCGCTATTGCCATGAAGGTGAATGAAGTCCTTTCGGCTATGTTTGCCGATGTTGGTATTCAGCTGGTGGATTACAAGCTCGAGTTCGGCAAGGCCGGCGGAGAGATTCTGCTGGGTGATGAAATCACGCCGGATGGCTGCCGTCTGTGGGATATTGCAACCGGGCGAAAGCTGGACAAGGATGTATTCCGCAGCGACCTGGGAGGGCTGTCCGAGGTCTATCACGAGGTTGCAAATCGTCTGGGCATTTCAAATTTAACAGAAAAACCGTAGTTGGGATCGAACCCGAAGAGAGGGGCTACCTGAACGATGGCGGTCCCGCTATGATGTCGCCTCATGCGCTATTCCAGATTTTTTATACCCACACTTCGCGATGATCCGGCTGATGCCGAGGTTATTTCCCATAAACTTTTGCTCAGAGCGGGGTTCATTCGCCGTGTAACCTCCGGCGTTTACGATTATCTGCCCATAGGGCTGCGTGTGCTGCGCAAGATCGAAGCCATTGTACGCGAGGAAATGAACCGTGCTGGAGCCCAGGAGCTGCTGATGCCGATGGTGCAGCCCTGCGAGTTGTGGGAAAAATCCGAACGCATGGAGAAGTACGGTCCGGAGTTACTGCGCTTTAGGGATCGCCATAACCACGAATCATGCCTTGGCCCGACGCATGAAGAGGTCATCTGTGATCTGGTCAGCCGGGAGCTGCGTTCATACAAGCAGCTGCCGATGAACCTCTACCAGATTCAGGCCAAATTCCGCGATGAGATACGTCCCCGTTTCGGCCTGATGCGCGGCCGCGAATTTGTCATGAAGGATGCCTATTCCTTCCATGCTGATGATGCATGCCTGCGGCGCGAATATCAGTTGATGTTCGATACTTATACGACGATTTTCAATCGTTTCGGCCTGACATTCCGGGCCGTTGAGGCTGATACCGGCTCGATTGGCGGCAGCGATTCACACGAGTTTCATGTACTGGCGGAAAGTGGCGAGGATTTGATTGCTCACTGTTCAGGCTGTGACTATGCGGCCAATGTCGAGAAGGCTGTGTCGGTGCGCGATGTGCCTGCGAGCGCTGCCGATGCGGAGGAAGCCAGCGAGATATCGACACCGGACGTGACCTCGGCCGAGGATGTGGCTGCCTTCCTGAAGGTGGACACTGCATTGCTGGTCAAGACACTGGTCTACCATCTCCATGGCGGAGAAAACAATGGGGCGATTGTGGCGGCCTGTGTGCGTGGCGATGATCAATTGCAGGAGATTAAACTCGCCCATGCGGCTGCGGCCGACTCCGTAGAACTGGCCAGCGAAGAAGAGGTTCGCTCTGTCGGTGGCGTAAGCGGCTTTGTCGGGCCGCAGGGATTGTCCTGTCCGGTCTATGTGGATGAAAGCCTGCGTGATGCAAGCGGTCTGGTGGCTGGTGCAAACAAGGCGGATGCGCATGTGACGGGACTGTCGATGCAATGCGATGTGGCGGATGCCGTCTATGCAGATGTGCGGGAAACACGTGAGGGCGATGCCTGCACCCGGTGCAGCGCTGCGATCGAACTGTCGCGCGGCATTGAGATCGGGCAGGTGTTTGCGCTTGGGAAGCGTTATACTGAGCCTATGGAAGTGATGTTTCAGGATCAGCAGGGCAAGCGTGCCGTGGCTACGATGGGCTGCTATGGCATCGGCGTGTCACGCCTGATGGCGGCGGTCGTTGAGCAATGCAATGATGAAGCGGGAATTCACTGGCCTGTGAGTCTGGCGCCGTTCCAGGTGGCACTGATTTCTATGGGTCAGTCCGAAACGGTACTGGCTGCCTCCGAATCAATATACCATGAATTGAGCGATGCCGGCATTGAGGTGCTGTGGGATGAGCGCAAGGAGCGTCCGGGTGTTAAGTTCAAGGATGCGGAATTGATGGGCTTGCCTATGCAGATTGTGGTCGGCGATCGCAGTCTGGAGCGGGGTGTCATCGAGTATGGCGAGCGCGGCGGTGAGCGCATCGAGGCCGAGCCGGCTATGGTGGCAGCTGCGGTTATAGCGTCGCTGCAGCAGGCAGGGAGCAGCCACTGAACGCGGTCGAACTTCGACAGCGATTGGGTGGCATGTCGCCCAAAGCGCTGCTGGCCGGTGTTCTGGTGATCGGATTCATTGCGACCATCCCGTTCTTTTTGTCCAGTACACCTGAGGATAAACAGCGCCTGACCCAGAGTACGGCCAGAAGCATGGTTGAACGCAATGTTGCCCTGCTGGATATCAAGCCGGAGGAAAAGGCCGAGTTGAAGGAAATGCTCAAGCCCGAACCGGAAACAAAGCAAACAGATTTTGAACAACTGGTATGGACCAAGGATATCGTCCATACCATACGCCCCTGGGTTTCCGATATGGGAGAAGCTGAGGTGATTGCCCGCTGGGTGTATATTTACAGTGTTCGCTTTGAACTGGATCCGGAATTGATTCTCGGCGTGATTTCCGTGGAATCCCGTTTCGATCATTTTGCTGTCAGTAATGTCGGCGCTATCGGGCTGATGCAGGTGATGCCGTTCTGGAAGGACGAGCTTGGTCAGCCGAATGACAATCTGCTTGAGATCGAGACGAACGTACGCTACGGCTGTGCCATTATTCGCCATTACCTGGATCGCTATAAGCGGCTGGATCGTGCACTGGCCGCATACAATGGCTCGCTCGGGAAGAACAAATATCCGAACAAGATTTTCTCAGCCATGAAGCGCTTCAAGGCCACGGCGGGAACAAATATCTAGAGCCTGTTATCGGCTTCAGCTGTCTTTTACCGCCTGTCGTAAAACTTTTTCAAACATGCTTGCCGTGAGACGCCGGGTCTGGGTGTTGTAGCGTGAGCAATGATAGGAATCGGTGAGTATACGCCCATCCGGCAGGGTATGTATGGCAGCATGGCCGAATTTCAAGGCACTTAATTTCAAATCATAGGCTCGCAGAACTGCATCATGTGCAATTTTCCCCAATGCCAGCATATTGCACGCCTTTGGCAATGTTGCGATTTCAGCTTTAAGAAAGCCGTTACACTGACGAATCTCGGATGTTTCCGGTTTGTTCTGTGGCGGCAGGCATTTGACCGCATTGGTGATGCGTACACCATGCAGTTGCAAGGCATCGTTGGCATGCTCGGATGTCGGTGCCGATGCAAGCCCCAGATCGAACAGGGTTTTG
Organism: Zetaproteobacteria bacterium; assembly: GCA_021545585.1. GTDB lineage: Bacteria > Pseudomonadota > Zetaproteobacteria > Mariprofundales > Mariprofundaceae > JAJRVH01. The sequence continues at coordinate 20,734 of JAJRTF010000052.1, read as the reverse complement.
TAAAGAAGGATTCCGGCAAAATCACCGGTAAACGGGCGTCCTGTTCGGTTGGCTCCATGCATGCCGGGTGCCAGACCGACAATAAGCAGTTTCGGTGAATTATCACCAAAGGCAGGAACGGGCCGGGAAAAGTAATCCGGCTTTGCCTGCCGGACATCATCAAGAAAATCCGCCAGCCGGGGGCAGGCACGGCAGTGGATGTCAAAGCAGTTGCTTGTCAAAATAGTCCACTATTTAAGCAGGGCATCATCCGAGGTGCTGACCAGAGAGTCTATGGGTAAGCTCTCTGAGTGCTCTGCCACGATGTGATACGGAGGCTTTTTCCTCAGGACTGGCATTGGCGAAGGCCTTACCCAGTTCTGGGCAGTAAAACAGTGGATCGTAACCGAAGCCGCTGTTGCCGACGGGGCTCTCAAGAATGCTTCCGTCCACCCGGCCTGTTGCAGTGACGGGAGCACGGCCATCGACAAAGGACAGGTAGATGGCACATGCAAAATATGCGCCTCGATCCTCAATGTCTTTCAGCTCATGCAGTAATTTGATGTTATTATCGGCATCTGTTGCAGACTCTCCTGCATAGCGGCTGGAATAGATGCCGGGGGCCCCGTTTAATGCGTTAACGCAAAGACCGGAATCGTCAGCCAATGCCGGGCACTGATTGGCTCGGGCAAAGGCCTCGGCTTTTTTTCGTGCATTGCCGGCAAAGGAATCGGCATCCTCCGCAACGTCAACGAAAAGCGTGTCTTCGGCCGGTACCAGATCAAGTCCGAGGCCATCGAGAATCACCTTGATTTCACGCCGTTTTTTGACGTTATTACTGGCCACGACGAGCTTCATCGTGCTGGAATCAGTTGCCGCTGGCTTTGATCTGCAGGGCTGCCAGGTCGGCTATGCCTTGATCGGCCAGATGTTTGAGCTGCATGAACTGCTCCCAGTGTAGGGGTTTATCTTCGGCTGTTGCCTGTACCTCAACCACGCCGCCATCCTGGGTCATGATGAAGTTGGCATCCATGTCAGCCTGAGAGTCCTCCGAGTATTGCAGATCAAGCAGTGCTGTTCCCTGTACAAAGCCACAGCTGACCGCAGCCACCTGACTATGAATCGGATCGCTTTCCAGCAGTTCGTCGCCAAGCAGTTTATTCACTGCAATACGCAGTGCCACCCATGAGCCTGTAATGGCAGCCGTACGGGTTCCGCCATCGGCTTGCAGGACATCACAGTCCAGTGAGATGGAGCGCGGCCCCAGTATATCCAGATCAACCACTGCCCGAAGTGAACGACCGATCAGGCGTTGAATTTCCACCGTACGGCCACCCTGTTTTCCGCGTGCTGCTTCACGCCCGCCGCGGGTGTGCGTAGCGCGCGGCAGCATGCCGTATTCGGCGGTTACCCAGCCTTTTTCCGTTCCACGCAGAAATGGCGGTTGCTTTTCTTCGACGCTGGCTGTGCACAGGACACGGGTATGGCCGAAAGATATGAGAGCTGAGCCTTCGGCATAGCGGTTGAATGTGGTATCGATGGAAACGGGGCGAAGTGCATCCGCCTGACGGTCAGTGCGCATAATGTGTTCCTTGCTTGTTCAGAATGAGGGATTATTTGTTTTCAAGCCATGCCTTGAGTTGATCGGCCGGTTTGCCTCCAGCCATCATGCGTCCATCACCGGCGATAAGGGTTGGAGTGCCGCTGATGCCGAGTTTCTGGCCAATGGTAGCAATGTCATCAAGTGGTGTCTGGCAGGTGGCCGCTGGCAGGGCCTTGTTCTCCAGCATCACCTCGAGCATGGCCTTGTGCTGATCCTTGCTGCACCAGATGGATTCGGCTTTTGCCCTGGCTTTTGGATGTAGCCGGGTAAGTGGATACAGGAAGGTATATACCTTGACGCCCTGAACCTGTTTGAGCTCATTCTCCAGACGTTTGCAGTATGGGCATTCCGGATCGGTGAATACGGCAAGCTTCAGTGTGGATTTCGGATCACCGGATACAATGGCCTTGTCCAGTGGCAGGATATTCCAGTCGATACGGTTAAGCGCTTCAAGCCGCTCCTTGGTCAGGTCTCGGTGGCTGGCAGTTTCAAAAATGTGGCCGCTGACAATCAGGTGTTTGCCGCTGGCATCGGAATAAAAAATACCTTTGCCGACCTGCAATTCGTAAATCCCATCAATGGGAGATGGCCGGATGGCATCAATCTTCAGATCAGGAATGGCCTTACGGATATCCGCCTCGACATCAGGCTTCTGCGCAACTGCCTGTTCGCTGGTGCATGCCAGCAGCAGCAGGAGGCTGCTGAGCAGGGTGATCATGAATGTATACATAGGGCCTCCGAGCATCCACGGGGTAATTCAAGCGGATAGATGCGCATCATGCGATGCGATAGCCTGGATGTGAAGGGGCAGATCAATATCTGACTTGAATGATAGAATCTAAAGTGCTGGATCAGACGGTATCAAATCTTTGAGTATCGCATCGGTAAAGCTCGAATCCTGCCAGTCCCGGGCACCAACAAAGCCCTGTTTGATATCGCCGCTTGCCGAGATAATCAGGGTTGTCGGGAGACCGCGCGCTCCGATGCGCATAGCTTGTGATGAGGTGGTCAATTGGGCCGGAAGATCAAAATGATTGTCCGTCAGAAATGATTGGGCATCTTCCAGACTTCTGTCCAGAGATACGGGGACAATGGTCACTTCGGGGTTTTTCTTCAGCCATGCAGCCAGTCCCGGCATTTCGGACCTGCACGGTGGGCACCACGATGCCCACATATGCAAAAGCACGGGCTGCCCCTTGTATTCATCCAGCTGATGGATGGTTCCCTGATCGTCCACCCATGAAAAATCGGCTGCCTGAGCAGGGTTCCATATGAATAATAGCAGGATGAGACTGATGATGGTCTTCGGCATGATTGATCCTCCAGCGCACAGGTGGTCGATATCTATTCACTTTTCTTTCAGGCCGGATATTGCAAATGATATATGCATATGGCAACTTCCGTCCCATGCGCAGATATATTGCTTCCTTGATGAGTGCTGTGCTGATGATGATCAGCAGCCTGCCGCTGGTTTCAGTGGCCGAGGCCTGTCCTATGCCCGAGCAAGCGATGCTTGAAGCGGCGGCTGACATGAACGCGGGACACACTATGGCCATGCATGCATCGGATATTGCTGCTGCCGGTCATTCTATCGTCATGAGCGATGATATGCAGGACTGTCGGATGGAATGCGGTTGCGGCCATCACCAAAGCCTTGATGCGCTGCCGCACCAGTTAGCCCCGCATGTGTTTGCCGGGCAAACGGAGACCTGTGCAAGCCATGCAAACGCCCAGGCCTCCATATACAGGATACCTTTTTATGAACTGACGCTTGGCGTCGAACTTCCACCGCCTGATTTAGGCTGATTTTTATATCCTCGTTTCGCTCTGTTGAGCGAAACGAACCGGGTTGCTGACGCCTTTGAATGGCCTGCAATCCGTATTAAAAATCAGATCAATCAGGAGTATGACAATGAAACATATGAAAATATGGATGCTCGCTTTTGCGAGTGTCCTGATGATGGCCCTGCCGCAACCGGCAGCGGCCTATATCGGCCTTTGCTGTGGCAAGTGCGGCGGTAATATGCCAATGAATATCCCCGGGGGTGGCATTCCGGAAACCCATGAATTTCGTTTCAAGGTACAACCGACATTCATGCATATGTCCGGTCTGCGTTCGGGCAGCAATGATGTGAATGTGGACAGTGTACTCGGTATGCCGGTGATGATGGGTATGCCAACGGGTAAATATATGGCCGCCCCCACATCCATGGATATGAGCATGCTCAATCTGGCAGCCGGTTACAGCTTCAGCGATGATTTCTTCGCCGGGATGATGGGCATGTATACCGATAACGGGATGGATATGCGCTTTAGCAGCATGATGCAGGGCATAACCGGGCAAAGCGGTTTTACCATGAAATCAAAAGGTGTGATGGATACCATGCTGATGGCCAAATACCGTCTGTATACGGATGATCCGATGATTCCATCTTCTGAAGCCTCGCTGTTTGCCGGTTTGTCGATGCCTACCGGTTCCATTGATAAACGCAATACCACCCATCCGCTGGCCATGCGGCAGAAGGAACTTTTGCCTTACGGCATGCAGTTGGGGAGCGGCACATGGGATCCGATTATAGGAGCACTTTACCAGCGTTCCACCTCGCCCTGGTGGTGGGGTGTTGATGCCCGCTTCACCTTGCGTACCGGCACCAACAAGCGGGGCTATCGCTTGGGAAATCGTACACAGGTCGATGCCTATTTGATGTATCAGCCGCAGGTCGCGTGGGTCGTGTATGGGGAACTCAATGGCGATTGGCAGGGACGCATTCACGGTGAGGCCGATGAGGCGCTGAGCGGTGCCTCGGGTCATGCCATGCAAGGGATGGCAAGTTCGCCTTATATGACGCCGTTATGGGATCCGGCCAATACCGGCAAGCAGCAGTTGTTTACCACGCTGGGGGTGCAGTGGCAGCCGATTCCGTTACAGATTGTCGATGTGGGTGTGCAGGTGCCGCTCTATCAGCGTATGAACGGACTGCAACTGAAGGATAAGTGGCGCGTGATGCTGACCTGGTATGTGGAAATCCCGACCGGAAAAAGTATCCGTTCGCTACGCAACACCCATACACCGGCTGATGCCGTACTTGGATTTTAGGAGGAAAATATGAGAGTTCTGATGGTTTCGATTTGTCTACTTATTGCTTCTCCGGCCTGGGCCATGGAGATCCCCGAAGCCGATACTGCATCGGCAAAACTGTATGCACAGCGATGCAGTGTTTGTCACAGTCTGCCCCACCCGGGCAGGCTGGACTGGCCTCACTGGCGATCCATGCTGCATGTCATGAAACAGCGTATGGATGATCGTGGCATGGAGATGCCGGCAGAGGAATGGAAACAGATTGCCGGATATCTGAAGCGCCATGCGCGGTAAAGCATTGTTGTCTTTTCAGATACGGTTTGTACATGTGTTATGCAGCATGCTGATACTGGCTTGGGCGGTTTCCGCCCAGGCCGATCCGCTACAGGAGGCGCTGGATAGTTTCGGCGTACAACAGCCGCAGGTACGAAAACCGGCACCGAACTTCTCTCTTACGGGCCTTGGCGGCGAGAAAGTATCACTGACGGATTTCCGCGGACAACTGGTCATGCTTCATTTCTGGGCGACATGGTGTATTCCGTGCCGGCATGAGATGCCGTTGTTGCATGAACTGGAGCATACGCTGAAGGGAAAAAGGTTCCGGATCATATGCATCAATGTAGACCGGGGTGAGCGCGAAGCCGTACAGGCGTTCATGGATAAGGTGAGTCCGGAGTTTCATACCCAGTTGGATCCGGAAGGGCGGGTGCGCAATCAGTATGCGGTACGCGCTTTGCCGACCAGCTACCTGATCGCTCCTGACGGAAAATTTATCGGGCGCATCCTCGGAGAGCGGGCTTGGAACAGCTCTGAATCCGTGGAGCTTTTACAGCATTTGCTGATAACATATGCTGGGCAGGATTCCGAAAAAATACAGCAAAAAAAGATACAGAAAAAATAACGATACGGATGGATGCAATGAAACGAATGACAGGAATAATGATGTTGTTGGCGCTACTGGCTGGCTGCAGCTCACAGGCACAGCAAAACATCGGCATGCAGCAGCTGCAGTTGCTGCTGGTTCAGGCGACGTCGCTGGCGGCTATGCCGCAGAAGAAAGCGCAGGAAAAGGCCGCGGTATTCGCCCGCCGGGCCATGTCGGGTCCTGAAATGAATGCCATGCACCACGGCAGCGAAAAACTGCATGGTATGCAGGCAACCCATGATCTGGGGGATGCGCTATTCAGTCTGCTGGAGGCCAAGCCGGGCGTGGGTGATGAGGTGTGGCGATCGCGTCTGATGTTTGCAAGTCAGGCTGCATGGCTGCGCCTGACAGGCAGCATGCAGGGCGATGCGTTGGGTCGCTTCTCTTATTCAGAAGGCCGTCAGCTTGCCGCCACGCAATTCATGGTGAAGCACCTATCTGACGCAGAATCACCTTACGCCAAGGCTGCGCAAGCGGTGGTGGAAAAACTGAACACACTGGCGGCCAGATTCTGATTCGGCTGATGGGCGCATTTGACCCGTCATGGGCCTGTCTCCAGCATTGGCTCGATTGAGAAACCAGGAGAAAATGCATGGGTTCGTTTTTTGGCCGATTGAAAAAAGGTTTGTCACGTAGCCGCGAAGGTTTATCGCAGATGTTGCCGGGGCGCAATGTCGAGGCGCTTTCCGATGCCGAGTGGATGGATGTTGAAGACGGACTGATTATGGCCGACTGCGGTGCAGTGCTGTCCGAGGCGCTGATCGCTAGGGCCCGTAAACGGCAGGGTGGTTCGGTTGAGGCTCTGAAGCAGGCGATGCTGGCAATGCTGCCGCAGGCGGATGCAACAGCCATGCCCGAGCAGGGGCCTTTTGTGCTGCTGGTGGTTGGCGTAAACGGTACTGGGAAAACCACTACCATTGGCAAATTGGCGACCATGTTCCGCCAGCAGGGAAAATCCGTGCTGATCGGTGCCGGTGACACCTTTCGCGCCGCAGCGGTCGAGCAGCTGGCGATCTGGGTGGAACGGGCCGGTGCTGACCTGGTACGCCAGCACGAAGGGGCCGACCCGGCAGCGGTCGCCTTTGATACCGTGCAGCGCGGAGTAGCCAGAAATTACGATGTGGTGATTGTTGATACGGCCGGGCGGGTGCAGACGGACCGGGGATTGATGGATGAACTGGCCAAGGTGCGGAGGGTGATTGCCAAGGCATATCCCGAGGCTCCGCATGAGGTCTGGCAGGTGGTAGATGGTGGAACGGGCCAGAATGCCGTTGTACAGGTTGACAGGTTTCGTGAAGTTGCCGGTACGACAGGCCTGATTGTGACCAAGCTCGATGGATCGGCCAAGGGTGGTATTGTATTGCAACTGGCGCATCACTTTGCTCTGCCTGTTCGCTATGTCGGTGTCGGTGAGACACTGGAGGGTCTGATGCCCTTTGATGCTGAAGCTTTCGTGGATGGACTGTTGCCGTCTGATCAGCGGGAAAACCCCGAACCGTAAGGGGCCATTGCAGGGAACCCGCTGCAGATATTTCAAGTGCTTATGCTATAATCAGACATATGGATAAAAACGGTCTGCATTCGCCGCTGCGGCTGATCATCACCATCATGCTGATGATTTTTCTGGCTGAGGCTTTTGTCATGTTGCTGTTCGTCATGGCTGGCTATGATATCACGATCAGTGAAGGCCTTCTGGATGCGAGCCTGCTTTCTCTGCTTATTGCCCCGGGTATGTATTTTGTGCTCTTTAAGCCCATGCGCGATCAGCAGAGGCAGCTTCTGCGCAGCCAGCAGTGGCTGAAAAGTATTACCGATCAGTTGCCTGAAGCTCTGCTCAGTATTGATGAGCAGGGCACTGTTCTTTCGTTTAATCCGGCTGCGGAGTCCATGTTCGGCTATTCGGCCGCGGAAATGATCGGTCAGAGCGTCAATGTGCTGATGAGCGATGAAGATGCGCGCGAACATGACAGCTATCTCCGGCGCTATGTGGAAACGGGCGAGTCGAAGGTTCTTGGTCTTATCCGTGAGCTTGAGGCAAAGCGCAGTAACGGCGAAATGTTTCCCATTGAGCTACAGGTTCGCCTGTTAGAGTCAAATCATCATACCCATTTTATCGGCATGATCCGTGATATCAGTGACCGGCGCCTTGAAGAGGCTCGCAAACAGCGTATCAATGAGCGCATTGAGCGGGCTCAGAGGCTTGAATCGCTCGGCGTACTGGCCGGCGGCATTGCCCATGATTTCAACAATATCCTTTCTTCCATGCTGGGCAATACAGAGCTGTTGCGTATTGATTTAGGAAAACTGGATGCCGATGCCGAAAGCTGTATGAAGAATATTGAGACCGGCTGCAATCACGCCGCCGACCTGTGCCGGCAAATGCTGGCCTATGCAGGTAAAGGCCGCTATGTCATTGAATCGGTCAACATCTCGGAGCTTGTGCTGGGTATGGAAAAACTCATCCGTGTTTCGGTACCCAAGTCGATTGTTGTGCATAAGGAGCTTGCCCGGGATATTCCTCTGATTCATGCCGATGTCGCCCAGATGGAACAGGTGGTTTTGAATCTTTTGACCAATGCGGCCGAGGCAATCGGGGATAAGGAAGGGAAAATCCATCTGACCTCGGGGGCTAAGACGCTGATGGATAAAGACTTGCATGCCTACGAAGGCGCTGAATCCATGCAGCCGGGGGAATTTGTTTTTCTTGAAGTGAAGGATTCGGGTTGCGGCATCAAGCCTGAGGATATGCGGCATTTATTCGAGCCGTTTTTTACCACCAAGTTTACCGGCAGGGGGCTTGGGATGAGTGCTATTCTGGGCATTCTTCGTTCACATGGCGGTGGCATCAATATTACATCCGTCCCGGATAAGGGAACGACCATTCGGGTTTTGATGCCCGCCCGGCAGGAAGCCGTGAGCAAGCCGACCGTTCAACCCAGGCTCATGGTCAATAAGACATGGAAAGGCTCGGGTGCGGTTCTGGTGGTGGATGATGAAGCCCAGCTTCGTGATATAGCCAGCAAGATGCTTACACGTATGGGCTTTGAGCCACATGTTGCCGAAGATGGAGAAAAAGCTCTGAGTGTGCTGGCCGAGCAGAGTGGCGAGTTTTCTGCCGTATTGCTTGATCTGACCATGCCTGGCATATCAGGCGTTGAGGTGTTCAGCGAGGTTCGGCGTCTGTATCCCGATTTGAAGGTGATTATTTCGACCGGTTACGGTGAACAGGCCCTGAGTGATCATTTCAAAATCACAAAGCCGGATGGCTTTGTCGCCAAGCCTTATCGTTATCAGCAGTTAATGGAGGGCATGCTGAAGACGCTGGGGTAGTAGGCCATGATGGGGGAATCTGGCAGCCTTTCAGGGTGTTTCCCTAGAGCACACTTGCGGCAATGGCATCGGCCAGTGGCAGGCCATTCTCCGTTAATCTGATGCCCCTATCATCCACGTTCAGCATTCCCTGTTTGTGCCAGGGGTCCAGTTGATTGGAAAAATACTGCCATGCATCCCTGTGAAAGCGCTGCCTGAATAATGAGCGTTCTATGCCAGCCGTTCGTCGCAGGGCCAGCCAGCCGGCTTCGGCAGCCGCCTTTTGGCTGTCCAGTGATTCCCGGGTGTTGATTGCGCAAGCCTCGGCGCTTGCAGTGGCCATGTAGCGTTCAGGGGTGCGAATATTGCTATAGCGAATGATGCCGCCATCAGGCGTATTGCACTTTCCTGCAGCGCCTGCGCCGATGCCGATATAATCATGGTATTGCCAGTAGCCGTCATTATGCCGGCAAGCTCGACCGGGACGACTGAAGTTCGATATCTCATAGGCCTGATAGCCAGCCTGTTGCAGTTGCTGGCGGGTTTGCTGAAAAAAGGACAGGGCCAGATCATCATCGGGAAGCGGGTATGGGCGGCTTGCATGACTGGTGGCAAGCCGGGTATGGGGTTCAACGGTCAATTGATAGCAGGACAGATGCTCGGGCCCAAGTGATATGGCTGTTTGCAGGCTATCAAACCATGCCTGCAAGGGCTGATCGGGCAAGCCGTACATCAGATCAAGATTGATGTTATCAAAACCGGTTTCCCGGCCAGCATGATAAGCTGCGATAGCCTGCCGCCTGTTGTGGATGCGCTCCAGCCAGCCTAACTCCGTATCATTCAGGCTCTGTACACCGATGGACAGGCGATTGACGCCGGCCTGCCGGTAGCCCTCAAAATTTCCGGCATCGACGGTGCCTGGGTTGGCTTCGAGGGTGATTTCGGCATCATCATCGAGATGAAATAAATCTCCGCTTGCCCGGATGACCGATGCGATCAGCGATGGCGGGGCCAGCGATGGTGTGCCGCCACCGAAAAAGATGCTGTTGATATGTTGGTTCGCAAACGGAACAGTCACGGCCCAATATTTTAGCTCAGCAAGCAGGCCATGCTGATATGCCTGCCAGTCAGGCTTTTCCCGTTCATGCGAATTAAAATCGCAGTAATGGCATTTATGGATGCAAAAGGGGATATGCACATAAAGGTGCAGGGGGCCGGATGCCCTGAGTGGCGGCATGATGGCTTATTTCAGAACGACTTCGTAGTGATCCGGGGCAAACCCCTCATCGCTTTGCAGCGTGATTTCCTTGTTGAGGAACTGTTCGAGACGTTCGATACCCACACTCTCTTCACCCAGCAGCAGATCGATGATAGACGGATGTGCAATGACCATCAGTTTCTCACACGGATAGGCTCGGGATTCTGCGACCACCTCGCGAAACAGCTGATAACATATGGTTGTCGGGCTTTTACTGTAGCCGACGCTGGCGCAGTGCTTGCACTCATTGAGCAGGATTCGCCCCAGCGAATCGCGGGTGCGCTTGCGGGTCATTTCCACCAGACCCAGCTCGGAGAGCTGGATAATGTGGGTTTTGGCTTTGTCGCGAGTCAGTGCCTCTTTCAGCACTTCCATCAGTTTCTGTTTGTTTTCTTCCTCTTCCATGTCGATAAAATCAACAACGATAATGCCGCCGAGATTACGCAGGCGAAGCTGGTGGACGATTTCATGCACGGCTTCAAGATTGGTTTTGAAACCGGTCTCTTCCATGTTGCGTGAGCCGACAAAGGAACCGGAATTCACATCCACGGCAATCAGCGCTTCGGTCTGGTCGATGACAAGATGGCCGCCGGATTTCAACGATATGCGCCGTTGCAGGGCCTGCTCGATTTCCTCCTCAACACCGTAGACATCGAAAATGGGCCGGTTGCCGGGATAATAATACAGTTTTTTGGCGACTTCCGGCATGAAACGATCGGCAAACTTCTTCATGCTTTCATATGCCTCGCGTGAATCGATATGAATCTTCTCGACCTCATCATCGACATAGTCGCGCATGACCCGCAGATACAGATTGAGTTCCTTGTGGATCATTGAGCCCGGTGCCGCATTTTTTGAACGATTCTCAATATCGGCCCACAGGCGCAGAAGAAAATCGAGATCCTGACGCATTTCGGATTCTTCACGCCCTTCGGCAACGGTACGGATAATGATGCCGCCTCGTTCAGGATTCAGGGTTTCGCCTATGGCCAGTAATCTGGCCCGTTCTGCAGCATCCTCAAGGCGTCGGGCAATACCAATATGATCCAGGCCGGGAAGGTAAACAAGATAACGTCCGGCCAGGCCAATCTGGGTGGTCAGACGGGGGCCCTTGGACGAAATCGGCTCGCGCGAGACCTGCACGATTAGCTCCTGCCCTTCCCGGATCAGGCTGGCAATGGGCGGTGCCTGGCGGCGGCCGGATATTTCTTCCGCCTGCTGCTCCTGTTCGCTATCATTTTCATCCATATTCGGCAGTTCGGCTTCGGACTTTTCATGGCTGACAATATCGCCGGCATAAAGAAAACCGGCTTTTTCCATACCGATATCGACAAAGGCCGCCTGGATACCCGGCAGCACTCGCTGCACACGACCCTTGTAAATATTTCCTTTCAGGCCGCGCTCACGCTCCCTTTCAATATACAGCTCTTCGGCCTGACCGTTTTCGATACGTGCAATACGTGTCTCGAACGGTGCGACATTAACCAGTAGTTCAATACTCATGCCGCCTTCTCCCTTGCGGTGTCTGTCCGGCGCTTATGGATGTTTTGCAACATCCTCAGTGTTTCGGCAATCGGCAGGCCGATGACATTGTCGAGTGGTCCTTCAATGGCTTCAATGAAGCTTGCCGCTCCGCCCTGAATGGCATAGGCGCCTGCCTTGTCGAGCACCTCGTTGTGGGCCAGATAGACTGCAATTTCCTGTTCGCTTAATGGCCGGAAGCGGACCCTGGTCTGCACTGTCTGTTGTTCAATATAAGGCCCCTTGCGTACGCAAACACCGGTAAATACATGATGTTCAGAGCCGGAGAGGGCATGCAGCATGGAGGACGCTTCATCCAGGTTGCCGGGTTGACCGAGAATGATATCACCCCTGGCGACAAGCGTGTCGGCCGCAATCACCGGATGGATGGATTCCGGGCAGGCCAGAGCTTTGTCACGGCACAGACGGGCAACGAGATCATGCACGGACTCGCCGGAACGTTGTGCTTCATCGACATGCGACGGACGCACTTCAACGGCCAGTCCTGCGCTTTGCAGCAGCATCAGGCGGCGGGGTGATTTTGAGGCGAGGATTACTTGCATGGCCGTAGCATAGCTGTTCAACAGGCCACTGTAGAGGGTGAATGCTTGACCCTTTGCGCCCCCGCTTTACGATGCGGGCATTGTGAATACTTCAGATAATCCATTAATTCGAGCCCAGCAGATTTGTGCAGCCGATATGGTACGGGTCAATGCCTGTATCCATGAAAATCTGAAATCCGATATCATGATGATTCCGGCCATCGGCCACTATATCGTTAACAGCGGCGGCAAGCGCTTTCGGCCGCTGTTGTGCCTGTTGGCGGCGCATCTGTTCGGCTATCAGGGCGATCGCCATATCCCCTTGTCGGTCGTGGTTGAATTTATTCATACGGCTTCGTTATTGCATGACGATGTGGTGGATTCATCCGATCAGCGCCGCGGCGCACCATCGGCGAATGGCGTCTGGGGTAATCAGGCCAGTGTGCTGGTCGGTGACTACCTGTTTTCGCGCGCCTTCCAGATGATGGTCGCCGATGGCGACATGGTCATGTTGAAATTGATGAGCGATGTCACCAACGCGCTGGCGGAAGGCGAGGTGTTGCAGCTGTCCCGTACCTTTCATCTGGAGATGACTGAGGCCGAGTGTCTTGAGGTTATTGAACGTAAGACGGCAGTATTGTTCAAGGCTGCGGCTGAAGTCGGTGCCTATGCTGCCGGTCAGGATGAAAAGATTGTCGCGCAGATGGCCGAATATGGAATGTGCCTTGGTGTTGCTTTCCAGCTGATGGATGATGCGCTGGATTATATGGCCGAGACTGAAACGGCTGGCAAACCTGTGGGGCATGATCTGGAGGAAGGCAAGATTACCCTGCCGCTGATCCATGCCATGCAGGGTGATGCAGAGTTGCAACAGCGGGTTGAAGATATCGCTGAGCGGGGCGCTTATGTGGATGATGATGAGCGCGACTGGGTGCGTGAACGGGTTGCTGCAGAGCAAGGCTCTGAGCATGCGATGGGGCGTGCCAGGGACTATGCCGAGCGTGCAAAGAAGCTATTGCCACAGCACGGGGATACAGCCATTCGGGATTTACTGGCCGAGATGGCTGATTTTTCAGCCCGCCGCCCTTACTGAGCCTGTTTCAGAACTGGCCTGCCGAGTAAAGTTGCGCGCTGACACTCATCCTTTTATGATGCGCGACCTTCCGGTTTTTCAGAAGCAGCTTTGGCAGGTCGGGATGATTCATAAAGGTTGGTATTCGGGGTGTGGCGCAGCCTGGTAGCGCGTACCGTTCGGGACGGTAAGGTCGGAGGTTCGAACCCTCTCACCCCGACCATTTTTATTATTTCTCCCTGATGCGTTAATTCATTTGCGCGATTTTCATCACATCTTTACGTTTTTAACTCGGCAAAATGGCTTTTTTCATCTATGCTTGCAGCAGAGACAGCGGAGGATATGGACGATGAGTAAGTCCCATCGACAGGCGGCAAAGGAAGGTGTGGTTGATTTGACTGCAGAAAAGCTTGTGGAACAATCCAATAAAGAGATTGAAAAAGCATTGAAAGATGATTCGACCCTGCAACTGCTGGCCTCTGGCGATCTTTCCGTATTGCCGCAACTGGCTGCATCGCGCCCGGCCAGCCGTGTTGATACGGAACCGCTGAATCTTGATGTCATTATTGAAGAGGTGGCGCGCATGATTGCCACCACACAGGATCACTACAAATGCATCATGTTCACCGATCTGGAAAGCTCCACCGAATATAAGCGAAATATGGGCCACACCAAGGGCTATATGCGCAATCGTCTGTTCTGTGATATCTGTGAACATGCGGTGCAGCGTTATCACGGGCAGGTTGTGAAGCGCCTCGGGGATGGTGTGATGGCTGTATTTGAAACGGCCATTGATGCAGTGCTGGCGGCCCTGTTGACCAAGCGGAGTATCGCCATTGGGCGGAAAAAACTGAAAAAGCTGGTTGGCTCGATGGACTACCGTATCGGTATTACCTGCGGTTACGTGAAGGAGATTCCCGGCGAGGCTCAGGATTACATCGGTCATGCCATGGATAAGGGCGCACGCATTCAGACGACGGCCCGGCGCAATCAAATCCTGATTGATGAGATTGTTTACGGTCTTATTCATACCAAGATACGCGATTATTCCGGCGATATCCTCATTGGCCAGCCCAAGAATGTGACCCTGAAAGGGGTGGGTGTCAGCACCCTGTATGAAGTATCGCCCAAGGAATTGGGGCTGGAATCCAGCCTGAGCACGCGTCTGCGCCATCTCTTCCATTGACGGGTGGTGCTTCTGTGCTCCACACAGGGGAAACATTGCGATTGGTCAGGTATGCACTTTCATTAGACATGAATACATGTTCTGCTCATAAGGAGAATATTATGAAAAGACTATGGATCGCATTTGCATTGCTGGGTCTGCTTTCAGGCTGTGCAACCACGCATCAGGAAAGGGCCACAACCCAGGGAGCCGTGATCGGTGCTGCCGCCGGCGCTGTCATTGGAGCTCAGAGTGACCGGGCCGTTGAAGGTGCATTGATTGGCGGTGTTCTCGGCGGACTTGCCGGCGCGGTTCTTTCCGAGGATGGTCATGACCGGGTTTTGGCTTCCGAGCCTCGCTATCATCGCCGTTCATGCGGACAGGGTGAGGCATACTTCGACAGGGCGGCCCGGGAGCGTAACCTTGATCAGAAAATTTATTTGATGCGCGAGGGGCTGCACCTGTGTCCGAAGAATCCGGCCGCACACAACGACCTGGGCGTTGCTCTGATGTTACGCGGCGATTATCGCGAGGCTGAGCGCCATTTCGGTCATGCTCTGAAACTGGATCCCGGCTATGCTCCGGCTCGTCGCAATATGGCGCGTGTTCACCGTGGTGAGCGCAAACATCATGGGAAACATGAGTATGGCGATGGATATGACGATCATCATGGAAATTATCGCCATGATGATGATCATAAAGACAAATATGATCACCGTCGCTATGAGGATGATTAATTCCCCTGCGCGGATAGATAGTTAGCCCACGATCATCTTCATGAGATCATCCGGCCTGATGCTGCGGTATCCACCCGGCATCAGGCCTGTCTGTTTGAGGCTGAGTTTGCCAATATGGCTGCGACTCAAGGTTTCAACATGATGGCCAACGGCGGCGAACATGCGCCGTACCTGATGGTAGCGCCCTTCGTGCAGAACCAATGTCGCATGCGTGGTATCGCAAATTGTCAGCTCGGCCGGCCGGCATGGGCGGTCGTCGTCTTCGAGCAATAAGGTGCCGCTGGCAAAGCGCTTGATGAGCTCTACATCCAGAGGCTGGGATACAGTCACTTCATAGGTTTTGGAAATATGCCGTTTGGGGCTCGTCAGGGCATGGTTCAGGGCCCCGTCATCGGTAAGGATCAATAGCCCCGAAGTATCCTTATCCAGACGGCCGACACTGCTCAGGGCCGGCTTGCGATGACTCCAGCGTTCGGGAAAGTCAGCATAGATCAGCTGCCCCTGCTCCTTGTGCGAACATACAGACCCTGTGGCCTTGTGATAGATCAGGCTCAGGCCATACGGATGATCCAGCGGTTCTCCTTCCAGCAGTATGTCATCGGCATGCACCTTCTGGGCCGGTGACGAGGCCGGTTGGCCGGCCACTTCAATCCAGCCTTCGCGAATCCAGTCTTTTACGTCTTTTCGTGACCCGTAGCCCAGCCGTGAAAGCAGCCTGTCCAGTCGTTCCGCTTTGTTCGCAATGCTCACCGGCGTACCCCGTGGATGATTTTATAGCCCTGCTGCTGGATGATGATATCCACCTTGGCAAGTCTTTGCCCCAGTATCTTTTCATAGGGAAGCTTGCGATTGGCAACCATCCAGATGTGACCGCCATGTTTTAAAGATGCACACGCTTGCTGGATAATCGCCTGACCCAGCTCGATATTCTGCTCCTGCTGCCGATGAAAGGGTGGATTGCAAACAATCCAGTCCAGTGGCTGCGGCAGGACTTCCGAGGAGGCATCCAGCCAGTGCAGCACATACGGCACCGGGTATTCACAAAGGGTGGCCCTGGCGCAGTCCAGTGCCAGCCGGTCATGATCCACAAGATGCAGTTGCCGGATGCCGGATGCCTGCCGGATGATTGCCTTTGCCAGAAATCCGTTGCCACAGCAAAGATCCATGCCGGTGCCCCGTAAGACATCCGGTATATGCTCAAGCAGCAGTTGGGAGCCCGGGTCCGGATTTTCCCAGCTGAATAGGCCTGGCATCGAATAGAGGCCCGATTCAGCTAGCTGTCGCATTGCAGCCTGCTCCTGCCACTGCGGGATGAGTTCGGCATGATCGATGTCGCCGCAAGAAAAATACATACAGCGACATTTTGATTTTGAAAAACTGATCAGCTGGCCGGTTAACGCTCTGAGTCTTGATTCCAGTCCTTTGGCGCCATGCTTGTTGGCAAGGCAAAGCATGATCCGGCCTGACGGGCGTATGTGTTGCAGAGCTGTGGCAATCCAGCCGAGGGTTTGCCGCCGGTTTTTGGAGGGGTTGATTAAAATCAGGTCAAACTGGCCATCCAGTTGATGATGGCACGGGTAGCCTGAATGATTCAGTGCAAGAGCGAAGTCGCGGAAATACTGCTGTAGCCGGTACTCAGGTGCCTGCGCAAGTAAGGCATCCAGCTCCGGGCGTGGCAAGGCATGCATAATGCCGATGCGCTGCGGCGGATGCTGGCGCAGTCGTTCGCTGGCTGTGGCATAAAGCAATGAAGCGGCTGGCATGTGAAAATGCGGTCAGATGCTGAAGTCTGTGGAATTTCTGGCCCGCTGCATCAGGTGCAGATCAGCAGCCTGATTCAGAGCATCGGCAAGACTGATCCGGTCTAGGGTATCTGCCACGCACTGTCTGGCCTGCTGCAGTTGTGGCAGGACGATCTGTTCCTGAATCTGACACAGGCAATCCGTATCTTCAGGGCCGTGGCCACTCAGGCAGTTCAACACATCATGCAGGCTGATGCGATGCGGACTGCGTGCCAGGATATAGCCGCCATGAGCGCCACGGCGTGATTCAAGCAGCCCCTGCTGGGCCAGTGCCTGCAGATCCGATTCCAGATAGCGACGTGAGCAGGTAAGCTTTTGTGCCAGTTCCTTGCCGGATACCGGTTGCGCCGCAGCACCGATATGCACCAGTGCTGTCCATAAAAGGCGAATGCGCCGCGATTGCAGGAAATCCAGCATATGACGCTATTGCTTGCCGGAACTGCCGAAACCGCCACTGCCGCGTTCGGTTTCGGAAAGGCTTTCGGCCTCTTCAAAGCGGGCCTGCACAAAGGGTGCAATCACCATCTGGGCAATACGTTCGCCGCGCTGGATCAGAAAGGGTGTATCGCTGTGGTTGATCAGGATCACACCCACCTCGCCGCGATAATCCGCATCAATGGTGCCGGGCGTATTCAGTACGCTAATGCCATGCTTCAATGCCAGACCGGAGCGCGGCCGAACCTGAGCCTCATAGCCCTCAGGCAGGGCCATGGCCAGACCTGTCGGGATCAGTCGAGTTTGCCCGGGCTCGATGGTCACCGTATCCTCAATGGCGGCACGCAGGTCCGCTCCGGCGGCAAGCTCGGTTGCATAATGCGGGAATTCGATCCCGAGACCGTGGGGAAGTCGTTGCAGTAAAACGCGTGGGTGGTTCATGTCTGATTCTCCATGATTTTTCTGATAATCTGTTCGGCAAATGTTTTTTTGTCGCCGCCGGGGATGTCACAACACTGGCTGGCATCAATCCACCAGCCTTTGGCGGATGTCTTACCCATATGCTTTGCATCATTGGCGACGATGGCATCCACACCCTTACGTGTGAGTTTGTCGCGTGCATGCTCAATGTGCTCATTTTTTTCTGCGGCAAAGGCAATCACCAGAGCAGGGCGTGCATCCATGGCTGCGATATGAGCGACAACATCGCTGTTCTCCAGCAGGCTGATCGCCAGCGGGGCAGAGCCACCCCGTTTCAATTTTCCGGCATGGCGCTCTGCAAAACGATAATCGCTGACGGCAGCGGCGCCGATAAATACGTCTGCATGTGCAGCCTCATTTTCACATGCAGTGAGCATATCGGCGGCGGATTCAACATCGGTTCTGTTGATGCTGACATAACAGTCCGGTGTGCCGGGGCCGGCAATAAGGCTGACGGATGCTCCCATAAGCGCGGCTGTTTCAGCCAGATGTATGCCGAGTTGGCCGCTGGCGCGATTGGTCAGAATGCGTACATCATCCCACGCCTCCCACGTCGGTCCGGTATTGATAACCCAGCGTTGACAGGCAAGTTCCTGCCTCCCCAGTAACACTTGCAGAGCCGTTGCCATATCCAACGGTTCCGCCAGACGTCCCTGTCCCTGCTCACCGCAGGCAAGTTCGCCGGCAACAGGGCCGACAAAATGATGGCCCCGCTCTTTGAGTGAGGCAATATTGGCCTGAGTGCCCTCCGACTCCCACATGGATGCATTCATGGCCGGAGCCAGAAGCACGGGTTTGTCACAGACATGAAACAGGGTGCTGAGAAGATCATCGGCGATGCCATGTGCGTATTTTGCCAGCTGATTGGCGGTTGCCGGAGCAATCAGTACCGCATCGGCCCAGCGGGCGAGCTTGATATGCCCCATCTCGCGTTCAGCGGTTAAATCAAATAGATCCGTGTGCACCTTCTCGCCGCTCAGGGCCTCAAAGGTCAGGGGCGTGACAAACTCACATGCAGCCCGGGTCATGATACAGCGGACCCGGGCCCTTTGCCGGATCAGCAGGCGGGCCAGTTCAGCCACACGGTAGACGGCAATGCCGCCACCAATGCCGATCAGGATGTGTTTGCCGTTGAACATGAGCCTTATCAGCCCTGTAGCGATTTCAGCGTATTCAGCACGTCAGCAACATGCTCATTGACGCGCACCTTGCGCCATGCATGGGCAATGATGCCTTCAGGGTTAATGATGAAGGTGGACCGTTCCACCCCCGGCGACTCCTTGCCATACAGCTTCTTGATCTGGATGACATCGAAGGCACGGCACAGCAGCTCGTCAGTATCGGAGATCAGCGGAAAATTCAGGCTCTGTTTTTCGACGAAGCGCTGATGTGACTTGATGGAGTCGCGGCTGACACCGATCACGGCTGCGTCTGCGGCGGAAAAATCCGGCAGTGCATCGCGGAATTCACAGGACTCCGTGGTACAACCGGGGGTGCTGTCTCTGGGATAGAAATACAGGATCACCCAGCGTCCGCGCAGGTCGGACAGCTTCAGTCTGCCCTCGGGCCATACCGGCAACTCGATATCCGGTGCGGCATCGCCGGGATTCAGTTTGTATGTACTCATGCAGATTCTCCTGTTGTGATGGAAAGTGACGAAACGGGCAACAATGCTAGTCTGTCGGATGTGTACGTCGAGGAGAAATGACAGTGAAACGGGTGTTATTAGCTGAGCCACGCGGATTTTGCGCCGGTGTGGACCGGGCCATAGAGATTGTCGAACGGTCACTGGTTGTTTATGGCGCGCCGGTTTATGTGCGCCATGAAATTGTGCATAACCGCTTCGTGGTTGAGGATTTGCGGGCCAAGGGCGCGGTGTTTGTGGATGAAGTGGATGATGTGCCGGATGGCTCCCTGCTTATTTTTTCCGCCCACGGTGTCAGCAAGGCTGTGCGCCTCAGGGCTAACGAGCGGGGGCTGCGTGTGATTGATGCCACCTGTCCGCTGGTGACCAAGGTGCATCTGGAATTGTTGCGCCACTATCAAAGAGGCGATCAGGTGATCCTGATCGGACATGCCGGACACCCGGAAGTGGAAGGTACTATGGGGCAGGCGCCGGAGGGTGCAGTACTGCTGATATCCGAGCCTGAGGATGTGGCAGCACTCGAAGTGCGTGATGCCGATAAACTGGCTTTTGTTACCCAGACAACATTGAGTGTCGATGATACGGCGGATGTGGTGGCGGCGCTCAGGCAGCGCTTTCCGAATATCCAAGGTCCAAAGCGCGAGGATATCTGCTATGCGACCAGTAATCGCCAAATCGCGGTGAAGGAGCTGGCGACGCAATCCGATCTTGTGCTGGTGATCGGTTCGAAGAATTCATCCAACAGCAATCGCCTGCGCGAAGTGGCCGAGCGGGCAGGCTGCATGGCCTATTTGATTGACGGCCCGGAGGATATTGATCTGGCATGGCTGTCAAAGGAGGCCCGTATTGGCATCAGTGCAGGAGCCTCTGCTCCCGAGGTATTGGTGGACAGTGTGCTTGAATGGCTGCAGTCGCATGGTTATGCCGAGCCGCAAACGCTTTCGGTACGCGAAGAGAATGTAACCTTCGGTCTCCCCAAGGAGTTGTATTAATCGTTCAGGTACGATTTATTTTCCCGGTTCAGAGATGCATCATTATCTTGGCGGTTTCAAGATCGAAGTGCAACACGCCTGATATTTTGTTCGTAGTATTCACGGAAATCGAAGCCGGGCAAGAATAGCTCTGCAGGACATCGATATCCGAGGCTCTTACGCGGCCTGGTATTGAGCTTCAGCGCAATCT
>JAJRTF010000051.1 GCA_021545585.1 Zetaproteobacteria bacterium | reverse complement strand
TTTGAGCCCCAGTGCCTCCAGCGCCAGCGCATGGCCGTGCTCCTGCGACACATGGCTGGCCAGCATCCAGTCGGCCACTGCCGGTTCGATGACACTGGCCGCCAACGCAGCGGCAGCAGCAATAAAACCGTCAATCAGCACCGGTACGCCGGATTCCGCCGCCTGCAGATAAAAACCGGCCATGGCGGCAATTTCCAGCCCGCCAAGCTGTTGCAATACCTGTGCATCGGGAAGCGCCTCAACACGCTGCAATGCCCTGGTGACCACATCGATTTTCAGCTGGCGTCCGTCATCATCGACACCGGTGCCAAAACCGACCACGGATTCCGGCGCTGCGCCGGCCAGCCGGCAAACCAGACAGGCAGAAGCTGTGGTATTGCCAATCCCCATATCGCCGGCAATGAGCAGGTTCGCACCAGCTGCAATCGCAACCCTGGCCTGCTCTTTGCCCGCCGTGACAGCCGCAAGGCACTCGGCTTCGCTCATGGCCGCCTGGCGCAGTAAATTCTGCGTGCCGGCTTTCACCTTCACGTGTTCAATGCCTGCAATATCGGACAAATCGCTCACAACGCCGACATCCACCACCGATAAACCGGCATTACAACGCCGCGCCAGCACATTGATGGCCGCACCACCGCGCGCGAAATTCTTCACCATTTCCCCGGTCACCACCGATGGATAGGCGGATACGCCTTCTTCCACCACGCCGTGATCTCCGGCAAACACCGTGATATGCGCATTTAACTGATCCGGCTTCACCTTGCCCTGCCGCGCCGCAAACCAGCAGGCCACATCTTCCAGCCGACCCAGTGCCCCGCGCGGTTTGGTCAAGCTGTCCTGATGCGCCCGCGCCTGTGCTTCAATGCTTGAATCAATCTGAATCATGGACAATACCCGTCTCCCTGAATGAAATATTCGGAATGCTGTGTATGCATACAAGCTGCAACACAGTCATGCGCGTTAGTGGCTGACGGTGCTCGAAAACAGGTGAATCACCAGCACGCCGGCAACAATCAGGCTCATGCCAATGATCGCAGGCCAATCGGGCATTTGCCTGTAGAGCAGCGCGCCGACAGCAGCCACCAGTACAATGCCGACACCCGACCAAATGGCATAGGTAATGCCAAGGGGAATCGTTCTGAGCACCAGCGTCAAACAATAAAACGCAATGCCGTAACCAGCCACAACAATCAGGCTGGGCACCCAGCGTGTGAATTCCGCCGATGCCTTTAAAGCACTGGTTGCGGCGACTTCAGCCACAATTGCAAGCGCCAGATACATATATGCCATGCTTTACCCTCCGCATCCCGGTCTCACCGCATCCATCACACCGCTCATTTCAACCGCAGCGGCAAGCCTGCCGTGACGAATTCGACCCGATCCGCCACTGCTGCAACGGCCTGATTCAGTCGCCCCTGCGCATCACGAAAGGCGCGGCCTGCTTCCGTTTCCGGCACCAGCCCCATGCCGACTTCGTTGCTGACCAGAATCACATGACCGGCCAACTGCGGCAGGCATTCGCACAGCGCTGCGATTTCGCTATCTATATGTTTGCCGGCAAACATCAGATTGGATAACCACAGCGTCAGGCAATCCACCAGCACGACCCGCTCGCGCCCGCCATGTTTCTGCAATCCATCGGTCAGCGCCAGTTCTTCCTCAACCAACTGCCAGCGATCACTGCGCTTGTTACGATGATGTTCAATACGCGCCTGCCATTCGGCATCGCCTGCAATCACCGGCGCGGTCGCAATATAGACCGGCTGCTCGCACAGCGCCAAGGCCAGACTCTCGCCATAGCGACTCTTGCCGCTACGCGCCCCGCCCAAAACCAGCGTTACCGGCATAACATGTTTCTATTGTAAGCTGCATTATTCATAGTCTATTCTCGTTCATTAGTTTCATCAATTAAAGGGGGAGCTTCCCTTTTCCTCTTTCCCTATCACTTCAACACCTCCCAATAACCGCCTTTGGCCGGCCCTACGCGCTTTAACTTTCCGTACTGTTGCAGTTTTTGAATGTTCCTTTCAATGGAACGGCTTGTCACACCGATTGCAGATGCAAGCTCGGCAATTGTATACGAGTCTTTTCACCGACGCTTTCTTTGGCGTTGCTTGGGCAGTTTTCACCCAACGCCTCTTTCAAGTGCATCGGATTAGCCTGGAAGGTCAGCATCAATATTTCCTGCCTTCCTTGATCAGTGAGCGCATATCGCCGTAAGCCTTGATGCGTTTTCTAACCACACAAAAACGGGCGAGTAATTCAGCGACATCTTTCGTTGCATCGGTGGTTTTCCTGATGCGAATGTCCGGATGGCGTTCAGGATCCAAGCGACAAGGGTCGGCAGGCGGGGCTCCCCTTGTCAGCTTGTCTTCTGACATTCTTTCATCCACGTAATCGCCCCCGGCGTATTCAGCCACAGGTCGCGCGCATCCTGGCGGTAGTACCATGCTTCATCGTCACCGCCGTACGTCACCAGCCCCGGCTCCAGATTATCGGGCTGTTTCATGCTTTTTCGCGTGATGGCATTGGGCACTTTGGGAAACCGCTTGATGGCAGATTTCAAATGCGTATCGGCCAGCGGGCGTTTGCCCTGACGGAACAGCGCCAAAGCGCGCCCGAAGCAGATGCTGACATCGCAATCCTCGGGATAATGTGCGCACAAGGCGATTGCGTCATCATTGCGATTCAGGCGTAAATAGGCATTGACCACCTCGCTGCGAAAACCCTGATTATCATTCGGGTTTAGTCGCAAGGCCCATTCCATCATGTCCAGCGCCGTCTGATGGTCATTCATTTGCACCATATTATCGATGATAAAACCCAGCATCCGCAGCGCAGGCCGGTTTTGCATGAGCCCCCATTCCAGCGGTGCTTTCAGCTGCTCGGGTAGTAAGCGTTTGATTTGAAATGTGGTCAGCATCAACAATGGCTCGAAGGTGAGCATGGGGTTGGGCGTGTCCAGTTCGCGCACCATCTGAATCAGATCATCCAGCACACTGCTGCTGCCGGCCAGCTCCGGATGCTCTTCCAGCTCTTCCAGCCATGCATCGGGAGCTTCCCATGGATCATCGCAATACATGAGCAATTCCATCCAGTCGCGCTCCATGACTGCTGCGCGTTTATTGATCGGTTCAACCACACTGGCATCATCATACACCTGTACTTTGTTTAATAATGGCGGCTGCGACTGGCAGGCGGCTGTGAGCCAGGCGATCAAGCGAGCTGCGCCGGGCGTATCATGTTCAATCAGATTGCCCATGGCTGTCGGCGTATCCGAAATCATCTCTTTAATCACAGCAATCAAATCATCGAGTTCACCGTCTCGGTTCATATGGCCCAGCCGCTTGATCCAGTATGCGCCACGCTGCTGCATCTGCCCGGTTTTACCCTGTTGCATCAGCAGCAGGATTTCCAGATGACTCAAGGACGGGTCATCGGGATCCAGCCGCTGCGCCTTCTGGAAGCACGCCCATGCTTCATCATCTTTACCCTGATCACCCAGTATGCAGCAATACCTATGCAGGGCTGCGCTCTGCAAGGCTTTGTCGGGGTGCTGCATGATACGTTTCACCAGCGTGGTCTTTTTGCGCGGTTTGTCGAGCAGGATGCACAACTCGGCCAGCGTATCAAAAGCCAGTTCATCGCGGTGATCGAGTTTCGCATCCGGCTGTTTGAAAATCGGATCAAGCATCAGCAGGGCGCGCTCGGCCATCTCCTCACTCTCTTTGGCCCATTCTCCGGCAACAAAGCCCAGTAGCGGGTGCGGCAAATGCTGCCATACCTGCTTCAGCTCGGTTTTGGAGATCATCGATAACAGCTGTTGCGTCATCAAATCAGGGTGCATAACCGGCATGTCACCGGCATCCAGATGCATACAACATTGTTTGTATTTTTTACCGGAGCCGCAGAAACATGGTTCATTACGCCGGGGCTTGGGCAGCGGGCTGAGGCGATAGCGGTTGGATGGCAAGGGCGTATTGTTCCAGATTTGAATGGCGAACATGCGCGCCAGATTGCGCTTGTCATCCGGGCTATCCACCTGGACATAGTTGAACATGTCAAAATAACCGGTCAATGCAAGACCGGTATACATGTCAATAAACTGCTGTGCATCCGGTTCAACATTGATCAGAAAACCTAAACTCTCGCGTAGCATATCCATATATGCATCAAAAAAACCCTCCGGTGGCTCATCCAGGTGATCAAACATTGCATGTCTCCTTTGTACCCTGAAGTGTGATGGCATTCTGCAACCGTTGCCAGTCCGCCTTATCGCCCGGAAATCCGAATCGCACCCGCCCGGCCAGCTGCGGCCATTCCGGGAACTGGCGCACCAGGATGCGGTGTTCGGCGAAATCGGGCATGGCATGCCCGGATTTTGCCATGATGAAAGATGCCTCCGATGGCTGCACCTGCCAGCCAGCAGTTTCAAGCAGCGTGGTCAATCGCTCGCGTGCGGCAATGATCTGCTCATCGCGGCGATCTGCTTCGGCGAGCAATTTTGGCAGCAGGTGCAGAGCCAGCGTCGAGGCAGGCCACGGCGGCAGCCAGTCGTTGAGTCGTCGGATGATTGCGGTATCGGCAACCACATAGCCCAGCCGCAGACCCGGAATACAGAAGGTTTTGGTCAGCGAACCAATGCGAATGGTATCGGGTATCAACCCCAGCATGCGGCGTTGTACAAACGGCATATACGATTCATCCAGGCAGATTGCGTGAGGCGTGAGGTGACAGGAGTAAGGTTGCGGCCATGCATTCTCACCCGATGGATTGGAGGGACTGGTCAGCCATAGCATTTCGGCATTTGGCGGACAACCCATTTCATAAGCCAGAACCTGACAGCCCGCGCGTTTGGCGCAGCGGATGGGTTCATTGTAGCAGGGGATTTTAATTGCCATTGATTGCCAGCCCATGGCTGGAAAAATCACTTCGATGGTAGCCTGCGCCCCCGCCGTAATCAGTATATTTTCAGGCTGAACAGAAAACTCTTTTGCCAATGCAGCACGCGCTGGCTCCCCCAGAACATCGGGATAATCCCCTGCCAGCGTGGCATGCGCTTTCAGCCAGTCG
>JAJRTF010000050.1 GCA_021545585.1 Zetaproteobacteria bacterium | reverse complement strand
TCCAGGATGTCCCTTCGAAGGTGTCGATGGCAGATGGTTGAGTATGCGGATCGCGTATTTTCGATTGTAACCGCAGACAGAGCAGAACTCGTCTAGTATCATGCCCTTGGCAGCACGGCCTGCCCGTCGATGGCGGCGGATGATTGCTTGAAGGTAAATCTGATTCTCTTTCTTGCCCATATCAATGCCTCCTTTCGGTTACATTATTTGTGAGTCAATGCGCGGTCGCCATGCCTGCTTGCGAACAAGCGAAATTTGATCTACCCTGTATATATACAAACAACTTATATGGATGAATTAGCATGGCCATTAAGAGAGTGTATTTTGAAGAGCAAAACTTTGTTCTATCAGTATTTTATGACAAATTAACCAATGTCGGACTAACTCAGCATATCATCGATATGAATTTGGCATTTGCAGACAAGGCCGCTGTCAATGAGCTTGCTGATTGCCGCTATTTAACCGATATCAGCAAACTAACCGGAGGAAGCATTGCTCTTTCCACTCAAATGGAAAGCGGGCAAAAGAGAATAGTGAACAGTAAGTGTGCCATTGTTGTCGATTCAGACGTTGTATACGGGCTGGCACAGGCATATGCCACCTTTTCCCGCAACATGAGGGGAGACGCCAGGGTTTTTCGCTCCATGGACAAGGCTGTCAAATGGCTGGAGGTAGCCGATATCCGGGAGAAAATTCTTGAGCTCGCCGATAAAGTGGCGCCCAGGAGCCAAAAAAACATTTGTGAACCCACAAGGTCGTGAATATTCGCATCCGGGCAAAGGAACCTGAGGCCCAGGTCAGCTTGCGGCCTGCACCTCGGCAACCACCGCCCCGGCCTTAACAAGCTTCTGTTCTCCCGATGCCATATCCTTCAGCGTAACCTTGCCGGCCTGCATTTCATCCTCGCCAATGACGGCAACAAAACGCACATACCCGCGGTCGGCCATCTTGAACTGACGCCTGGCACCGCCGCCGCCGCAATGCACAACGCAAAGTCCGGCCTGACGAAGATCGGCCGCCTGTTTAAGCGAATAGCTCAGCACTTCATCCCCTATGGCGACAATAGCCAGGTCAGGGCGTTCTAACGCCACATCATCAAGCAGCATCGCAAGCCGCTCAATCCCGGCGGCAAAACCGATGGCAGGGGTTGCCGGACCGCTGAGTTCGGATACAAGCCCGTCGTAACGCCCTCCGGCCAGCACCGTGCCCTGAGCGCCGAGCTTATCGGTAACGATTTCAAAAGCGGTGCGATTGTAATAATCCAGGCCCCGCACAATGCGCGGATTGACAATATAGGGAATCTCCAGCGCATCCAGCCCCTGCCGAAGATCGCTAAAATGAGCACTGCAGCCATCACACAGGTGGTCCAGCATTTCCGGTGCATCGCCGAGCTTAGCCTGACAGGATGTCACCTTGCAATCGAGCACACGCATCGGATTTTTGTCTATACGTTCGTTACAGGTTTCACAAAGTGTATCGGCCCTTTCCTGCAGATAAGCCACCAGCTGATCCCGGTAAGCCGGACGGCAAACCGAACAGCCCAGCGAATTGACCTGCAACTGCAGATCGGGGATACCCAGCCCTTCCAGGAAGGCATGCGCCATAGCCAGCATTTCAACATCCTCAACCGGGCCGGCGGCACCAAACATCTCGACGCCGATTTGCTGAAACTGCCGCAAGCGCCCCTTCTGCGGCCGTTCGCGGCGGAACATCGGTCCCATATAAAACCAGCGCTGGATGCCGGAGCGGGTCAGCCCACCCTGCAGATAAGCGCGTACCGCACCGGCCGTACCTTCCGGGCGCAGACAGATATGATCACCGCCCTGATCGGTAAAGGCATACATTTCCTTGGAAACAATGTCCGTTTCCTCACCGATGGAGCGTACAAATAACTCCGTCGGCTCAAGTACCGGCAGCCGCACCTCGGAAAAGGCATAACGCGTCAGGGTAGCCCGGGCGACATCTTCAATGCGCTGCCAGCGCCGCACATCATCGGGCAGGCCGTCATGGATACCACGGATACTCTGCAGACTCTTTGTCACCATTATTTCCCCACTCTGGCTGGATATTGCGTCGGCATGCTCAACAAAAGAGGCCTAATGCTTTTTTTGTTCACGGATGGCTGCCGCCCTGCGTTCAACTTCTTCGACCAGCTGATCGATCATATCCGAGGATTTAACCTTATCGGCCTTCTCGCCGTCCTTGTACATCATATGCACCGGATAACCGCCGGTGATACCCAGACTAGCTTCCCTGGCCTCGCCCGGCCCGTTAACCACACAGCCGATCACGGCGACATCGAGATTTTCATGGATATGGGAAAGGCGCTGCTCAAGCTCGGCCACCGTCGCAATGACATCGAACTTCTGGCGCGCACAGGACGGGCAGGCGATCAGATTCACACCACGATGCCTGAGCCCCAGCGCCTTCAGTATTTCAAAACCGACCCGCACTTCCTCTTCCGGCTGCGCTGCCAGCGATACGCGAATGGTATCGCCGATACCGTCGGCAAGAATCAGGCCCAGACCGACGGACGATTTGATCGTGCCGCCAAAACCGCTGCCCGCCTCGGTGATGCCAAGATGTAATGGATAGTCCACCTGCTCGGCCAGCTTGCGATAGGCCACCACCGTCATCGGAATATTACTGGCCTTCAGCGACACCTTGATGTTGTGAAAATCCATATCCTCGAAAATGCGGATATGACTCATGGCAGAATCCACCATCGCATCGGCACATGGCTCGCCATACTTGTCGTTGAACTCCTTTTCCAGCGAGCCGGCATTGACCCCGATGCGGATTGAAATGTCGCGCTCAGCTGCCGCCTTGACCACACGCTCTACCCGGTCCCGGCCACCGATATTGCCCGGATTCAGTCGCAGACCATGCACCCCTGCCTCGAGCGCCGCCAAAGCCATTTTATAGCTGAAATGGATATCGGCGATAATCGGAACCTCTGTCTGGGAAAGAATCTCAGGCATGGCTGCCGCCGAGTCGGGATCAGGTACGGAAATGCGTACAATATCCGCTCCGGCCTGCTGCAGTCGCTGCACCTGAGCTACCGTGGCATCAATATCGCAGGTCAGGGTGTTGGTCATCGACTGTACGGCAATCGGTGCATCTCCGCCTACGGTGATATCGCCAACCTTGATTTCCCGCGACTTGCGGCGCGGTTGTAAAACAGTATCTCTCACCTTATTTACCTTTTGCCGGTGCCCTTGCAGGCGCAGCCGATTCGGCCTCCCTGCTTTGACGCAGCAATTCCAGTCGGTCCTTCAGCTGCTGAGCCCTGCGCAGTGCCTCGACATATTCAGTGTTTTCGGGAACCAGCGCGGCAGCCTCTCCCCAGTACTGGATAGCACGGTTCAGCTTTTCCTGCCGGTAAAAGAAACTACCCCGTTTGAATTTGGCTTCAGCTTCATTGATAATGGATGTCTGAATCTGCTTCAGAAGCTTGCTGGCACCTTTACCGCCCTCGCGACGGTAAACCAGCGTATAGCGCTTGGCATTAACCCATTGGCCCTTTTTCATTAAAGCCCTGATCTGGGCCTCGGTCACGCTCTTCGGCAGCGGCATCCGCTTGCTGGCCACTGACTTTTTATTGACCTTCAGCTCAGGGATCGTAATACCCTTCGGGATCGCAGCCTTGATCTCGGCCCTTAACTTCAAACCGGCCTCGGACTGGGGCTCAATCCGAAGATGCGATTCAATCTCCATGTAGGCAACCGCCGGATATCCCTTGCGCAGGAATCGCTTCGCCTCACTGAAAGCCAGATCCGCCCGCTCTTCCAGGGCATCTTGAAACTGCTCCTGCTTGCGCATAAAGACCTCGTCCTTGGCCGGTACACCCCTGGGCGGCTCGAAATCATTCTGATGCGCCAGCCACTCGGAATCCTCCTGGCGTCTCACTTTGAGCAGGGCATTCATGCGCGCCTGCCTGAAGCGGATTTCCATGGCCTGTTGTTTCTTTTTCAGCCTTTCAGGCTTCAGGGAAAAAACACTGGCCTGCTCATAGGTCTGCATGGCCAGAAACCATTGCCCGGAAGCCTCATACTTACTACCCCGCGCCGTATAATGCTTAAGCAGGCGCTGTCTGGCCGGTTCGATCTTACGCTTCAGAAGCGCTCTGGCCTGAGCATAATCTTCACGACTCTTGTCCATGGCCAGCACCTTGGAGCGAGCCTCCATGATGCGCCCGCTGTCAAAGTCCTTCTTCGCCGAGGCATAGGTATTGAAAAAGCTGAATGACAGCTTGCTTCCGCCTGTGGATACACAGGAAGACAACAATAATGCCAGCATGACAATAGCGATAAAATGCTTCATTCGCTAGATATCTCCAATAATATGACGTACATCGGACGGCAGGGTCAGATCAAATGCCAGCGCCACCGCATGAGCAATATTTCGCCGAGCCTCTTCACTGGCCGGTTTCACAGAGCCGCATTGCATCGGCTGGCTTACACCCTTGATTTCACGCGTACCGATACTTTCAAACACAAACCCGTCGCCTAACTGTGCGAATGTTGCCTCGGACATAATCACTTCGCCACCCTCGCCCAGCCCTCCCATACGGGATGCAACATTCACGGTATCACCGATAACTGTATATTCCTGACGTTCGGCGGCACCGATATTGCCGACAATCGCTTCACCGCGATTCAGGCCGACGCGAAAGGAGATTGCCTCACCGTTGGAGCGCAGCACACCGAGTTTACTGCAGGCAATGGTCATGGCTAGGCCCGCCTTGGCCGCATGACGTGCATGATCAGGGTCATCATTGGGGTGATTAAATACCGCCATCACCGCATCACCAATATATTTGTCCACATGGCCGCCGTAATAATCAATGACCCGGTGGAATACCTCAAAATGCTTGTTCAGTACCTCAACGACCTCTTCGGTTTCAGTGGACTCGGAAAACGATGTGAACTGCACCATATCCGCAAACAAAACGGTGACTTCCTGACGTTTATTATCCACCTTCACCTTACCTGTGTCGAACACCTCCGACACCAGTTTGGGATTCAGATAACGGCCAAACACATCGCGCAATTCCTCCTTGTGCGCCAATTCGCCGACCATGGTGTTAAACTGTGAAATAGCATCGGATATTTCATCATTCCCCTGCACCGGCAATCGCATACTGTAATCGCCATAAGCCACATGGCGAGCTGCATTGGCAAGCATTTCCAGCGGCTGGCTCATGCGTCCGGCAATCCAGTAAACCATGACACCGGATAGAATAATCACAATCATTGCAGCGATGAATATACGGGACACCAGCTCCCCTGCCAGTTTCTTCCATGCCTGCTCAGAGAAACGAACCCCGATAGAGCCAATGGTCGTGCCCGCATAGACCACCTTCTTTACATACCACATACGCTCAGCCGGCAGGCGTTTGACATGGGAATTTTCGGGAAGTTCATGCAACAGGGCGTCATCCGCCTCAATATTGCCGAAATGCTGCTCGTCGCCATTGACGTACTGTATATGCACCCCCATCACCGAAGGCACTTTTTTCAGAAAGCTTTGTACGGTCAGATCAATCTCGGCCTTGCTGCC
This sequence comes from Zetaproteobacteria bacterium, assembly GCA_021545585.1. Lineage (GTDB taxonomy): Bacteria > Pseudomonadota > Zetaproteobacteria > Mariprofundales > Mariprofundaceae > JAJRVH01. The sequence goes on along the minus strand of JAJRTF010000050.1, from coordinate 1,295 downwards.
GGCCAGCATCGGAATTTTCAACTCATCGGATAGCCTGTCCACCTGCACTTCCGCCTGCGATGCCTGACTGGACAGCCACGCATCACGCTCCATATCAAGGATAATCAGAAACAGCACAATAATGGATACGGCCACGGCAAAGCCGACCAGCATCGTCCAACGCCAGCGAATCGGAAATCGCGGCGCTAATTCTTCAGGACTGACCTGTTCCTCAACATCCTGCAGGTGTTTTCTCTGGGTCGCTTGCACCGCTACACTCTATCGAAACAGCGGTCACGGGCAATGCCGGCAAGCATCCGCTCCAAAGCCTGCCGGAATCGAATGCTGAACAGGGCTTCTGTAATACAGGTACTCAGTTTAAGCATCCCTTTTGCCCTGTGCACAACAGGGCCCGGCGCAGTAAAATGGATACCAAAAGCGCCGGCCCAGCGCTAGGGTGCGTGCTTCTGAACAAGCGGAGCATGTATGACACTGAACAACAAACAGAAAAAAGCCTTGAAAGCTGAAGCCCACCATCTAAAGCCGGTGATCCGGATTGGCCAAAAAGGACTGACTGATAATCTTGTCCAGGAAACCGAACAGGCTCTGAACACTCACGAGCTGCTGAAAATTCACATTGCTGACGATGACCGCGATCTGCGTCGTGAAACCGCCAGCCAGCTGGCCCAGACTACAGGCGCTGATATTGTCAGCCAGATCGGCAAAACATTTACGCTGTACCGTAAAAAGAAAACAGCTGACACATGAGTGCTGCTACAGAGCAGATCAGCCAGCTCCTTGAGCAGGCTTTCCAGCCGCAATCCCTGCGTATCGAGGATGAATCATGGAAACATGCAGGGCATGCGGGCGCCAGGGAAAGTGGCGGCGGGCATTTCGTTGTTCATATTTCTGCACCAGCCTTTGCCGGCAAATCCCGCCTGCAATGTCATCGAATGATTAACCAGACACTGCAACCGCTTTTTCCATCCGTGATACATGCCCTGAGCATTCAGATTGAACCGATGGCATAAAAGGGCAGTCAACGCGTATTACGGTCAAATCAACCACCGGTTATGGAATGAAACTGGCCGGTGGCGCTGGTTATCCCAATGACTTCTGTCAGTCGACTTCGGACATTCAAAGTTTAATTTCACAGGATATTTAGGAAGATAGGAGAGAGGTGGACCCCATTGATGGGACAGTTTGGTCGGCCATTTAAGGTGTGCTCCTCACTGTTTATTATCCATCATCATGCGGCCTTCAGGGCCGCCGCTGTGCCGAAGTATAGCTCGGCGGGTGTCTTTCCATCCGGCGCC
>JAJRTF010000049.1 GCA_021545585.1 Zetaproteobacteria bacterium | reverse complement strand
CGATCGACCTCAGCGAACAGCCTTGCTCCAGACCAAGTTGGATCACGGCACGCTCGCTACTATTCAAGTGACTATAGCTCTTTCCCATCGCAACACTTTACCTCCGTAAAGTGTTGCACTTCTATTTTGAGCCCGCCCAGCAATATCCTTCGAACCAAACTGCATTTTTGTATGTTTGGTTTCCAGATTCTGAGTTAACGCATGATCAGAATAGGTTGTGATAGAGATGGGATATGGCGTATCCGCCACCATCTTACTTTGTTCGCATGTGTAAGTAGCTTTTCCAGCTGCTTCAAGCTTCTTGGTCGCATGGTTTACATTCGTTCAATTGGCCAATTCGTATGGTTGGATGTTTGCCGGGCTGTTATGAACAAATTCAGGTGGTGAGGATGTGGCTGATCCACTGGCCGATATCGGCAATTTCCTGCGGGCATACCGAATGCTGCATCGGATAGCTGTGCCACTGGATGTCATATCCCAGCGCCTGAAGCTTGCGGCAGGATGTATCTCCCAGCGCATAGGAGACGACCGGATCTTCCACGCCATGGGCCATGAAGATGGGTGTTGATTTCCCGGCCTGGGTGAACTGGTTTGTTTCCTCCGGCAGAAGGAGGTAGGCGGAGAGCGCCATAATGCCGGCCAGCGCTGCGCCCTGCCTTAAACCCACATGCAGCGCCATGGCGCCGCCCTGCGAAAAGCCGGCCAGAATGATGTGCTTCGCAGGAATGCCATGCATTTCTTACTGATCAATCAGCATCTGAACAGATCGGGAGGATTGCCGGATGCCGGCATGATCGTGCTCAATGCCGAAATCGGTTTGCCTGATGTCATACCATGCCGGCATGATGTAGCCGCCGTTCAGCGTCACCGGCATGGCCGGGGCATGCGGAAAGATGAATCGCACGGCCAGATTTTCCGGCAAGCCCAGTTCCGGCACAATCGGTTCGAAGTCGTGACCATCGGCGCCCAGGCCGTGCAGCCAGATAATACTGGCATCGGGAGTGGCACCTGTTTCAACAACAAGATGAGACAGGGTATGTACGGTCATGCGGCGATGTTGCCAAATGTATTGCCTTTTGTCGCCACTGCCATGATGTAAATTTTACTTTGTCGAAAGGGTGCTTTGTGGTTCAATCTCCATATGGGGAAGCATCTGCATATTCTCGGTGTTTGCGGCACGGCCATGGCTGCGATTGCATCGCTGGCCAAAGACAGCGGCTGGCGTGTGACGGGTTCGGATGCCGGCGTGTATCCGCCGATGTCCGATTATCTGGCTTCGATTGATGTCGAGATCGCCCCATTTTCCTCCGCCAATCTCGATCCAGCCCCCGACCTGTGCGTGATCGGCAATGCGATGAGCCGCGGCAATGTCGAGGTCGAGGCGATTCTTGACCATGCCCTGGCCTATTGCTCCGGTCCCGAATTTGTCGGCCACTTTATTCTGCCGCGCCGGCATGCGGTGGTGGTGGCCGGGACACATGGCAAAACCACGTCATCGAGTATGATGGCACAGGTGCTGGATGTTGCCGGGCTGAGCCCCGGGTTTCTGATTGGCGGTGTGCCGGAAAATTTCGCGGGCGGAGCCAGACTGGGCGAGGGTGAGCCGTTCGTGCTGGAAGGCGATGAATACGATACAGCCTTTTTCGATAAACGATCGAAGTTTATGCATTATCAGTCGCGCACCTTGATTCTGAATAATCTCGAATTCGATCATGCCGATATCTTTGACGATCTGGAGGCTATCAAGAAGCAGTTTCAGTTTCTGCTGCGTACCGTGCCGGCCACGGGCTGCATTATTGCCAATGCGGATGATGAAAATATCTCCGAGGTTATCGGGCGGGGCTGCTGGAGCCCGGTGATCCGCTTTGCTGAATTCGGAGGGAATGATGCTGACTGGCACTGGCAGGTATTAAGCGATGACGGATCACATTTCCGCCTGTATCAGGACGCTCAGGAGGTGATGGAAATCCGCTGGGGTACGATTGGTCGACACAATGTAGCCAATGCCTGCGCTGTGGCCGCCGCCGCTGTTTCGATGGGCGTGGACAGAACGGATGTGCAGCTGGGGCTGCAGGGCTTTGCCGGTGTACGCCGGCGCATGAGCCTGATTGGTGAAGCGCGGGATATCAGTATTTACGATGATTTCGCTCACCATCCGACAGCCATCAAAGGCGTGGTGGACGGAGTCAGGGCTGCAATGGGTAAGCGTGGCCGTTTATGGGTGGTGGTTGAGCCGCGTTCGAACACCATGCGCAGCCGCATCCACCAGCAGCAGCTGCCTGGATGTTTCGCCGCTGCGGACCGGGTACTGTTCGTGCCGCCGGATGCGCGCAAGCTCAGGCCGGACGAGGTGCTGGATGTCGGAGCGGTATGCCGCGACATTGGTGGGCAGGCCACAGTATTGCCCGATGCCGCAGCTATTATCGAAATGCTGGGCCATGAAGGATTGCCGCATGATCGGGTGCTCATTCTTTCCAATGGCGGCTTTGAGGGAATTCACAGGCGCCTGCTGGAGCGTTTGCAGAAAAGTGACTGACGCCTGCCGGTTTTTGTGTTAATGCCTGAATGGGATTAGGATGAGCGCGCTTTTTAAGCAAACCATGAAAAACGGCATACCTGCCTTTTTTCAGCATGCAGGGGTAAAAGCACTTGCTCCCTGTTCACAGCATCAAGTGCGTGCGCATGATGCTGGCGAGCCTTCCATGGCCCGCACGGATGTTCTGAGTGTGTCAGGATATCCTCAAATCAACTCTGGAGGGGAGTATGCCAAGTACATTAAATAATATCGCCAAACAGGGAGAATATGGCTCAGCGATGATGCCTGTGATTCAGGGCGTCGGCCGTGCGGCTATTGAGATTGCCGCGGTTTTGCGCGGTGCTGTATTACGTGGTGCGCTTGGCGCTGCAGGCGGTGAGAACGTTCAGGGTGAGCAGCAGCAGATGCTGGATGTACTCTCCGATGAAATCTTTCTGGAGGAAATGCGCTCGACCGGTTTTGTCTGTGCCGTGGGTTCTGAAGAGCAGGAAGAGCTGCTGGTGATCGAGGAATATTCCCATGCCGATTATCTGGTGCTGGTGGATCCGCTGGATGGCTCTTCCAACCTCGACGTGGATGGCCCGGTGGGAACCATTTTCTCTGTTGTGAAACGCAAAACCCCGAATTCCGAGACACCCCATGTTTCCGATACCTTGCAATCCGGCCGTCATGTAATTGCCGCCGGCTATGTGCTGTATGGCCCGTCCACGATGCTGGTCTGTTCGGTGGGAGCCGGTGTGCATGGCTATACCTTCAATCCGGCTGCGGCCCGGTTCGAGCTGAGCCATGCGGATATGCGCATTCCCGAGAGCGGCGGTTATTATTCCGTCAATGAGGCGAACAAGGCCAAGTGGGCGGATAATATGGGCGAAAACCTTATTCGTCTGAAGCAGGAAAAGGGCCTGGGTATGCGCTATGTCGGCGCCATGGTGGCCGATATGCATCGCACCATCCTGAAGGGCGGCGTGTTTCTGTATCCGGCTGATGACAAGAACGTCACCGGTAAGCTGCGTCTGTTGTATGAAGCGATCCCCATGGGTTTCATCATGGAGCAGGCCGGTGGTAAATCGATGAGTAAGGATATCGCTGTACTCGATATTGAGCCTGAGGCGCTGCATCAGCGTGTGCCTGTTTATCTGGGTTCGAAAGACAATGTTGATTCACTGCTTGGCTGATTAACTTGTCCAGCCCTGACAAATGGGACGCGGAATTTACTGAAATATATCTGAGGGAAATCGGTGTGCATACGCCGGTTTCCCTTTCTGTTTCAGAGCCGCAGGCAGTAGCGGATGGAGAAGGGCTTGCTGTTCAGATTACGGGGGCAGGCCTCAGCGACTTGGCTGCCAGGGCCGCAGACTGCCGCTTGTGTCGTTTGGCTGAAACACGCACGCAGGTGGTATTCGGTACAGGTAATGAGCAGGCCGATGTGGTGTTCATCGGTGAAGCCCCCGGTCAGGAAGAGGACAGGCGGGGCGAGCCGTTTGTCGGCCGGGCAGGGCAATTGCTTGATCGTATGCTGTCTGCCACAGGTCTGGATCGGGATTCAGTGTATATCATGAATATCATCAAATGCCGCCCGCCCAATAATCGTGACCCGAAGGGTGATGAGGTGCAGGCATGCAATCTCTGGTTCGAGCAACAGCTGGATTTATTGCAACCCAGAGTGCTGTGTCTGCTTGGCCGGGTCGCCGCCCAGACGCTGCTCGAAACCGATGCGCCGCTTGGATCACTGCGCGGCCGCTGGCATGCTTATCAGGGCATTCCGGTCTGGGTGACCTATCATCCGGCCTATCTGCTGCGCTCCCCGTCCCAGAAAAAGAAAAGCTGGCAGGATTTACTGACCGTACAGGAGCGCCTGCGGGGCCTGTAGTCTTTAGTGATCTGTTTGCGGCTATCGTGGCTTTTCTGCCTGGCCGGTACCTTAGCTGGGTGATGGCGCGGCAATCCTGAACGGCACTTCAACGCCATCGACATGCTCACGCATTGGCAGCGGATACAGGCCGTGATCACATGGGCCGGATCGACAATCACCGCTGAGCGGATCGAAACTTGCTCCGTGGGTGTGACAAATCAGCTGCTTGCCATCATCTGAAAAAAACTGCCCGGGAATCCAGTCCAGCGGAGAGCCGGCATGAGGGCAGTTATTGCGCCAGGCCCGCAGCTTGCCTTCGAAACAAACTACAAAGCCCTGTTCGCTGGCCTCGATAATCTGGCCATTGTGCATGCGGTGCTCTGCCTGTAGGTCAAAGCAGACTGCGCCGCCTTCTCCCGGCTTGGCGATACTCTGCCACTGTGTCACCTGATCCTTATTTCCATGCATGGCCTTATCACATCATACGGCTCCGACCCTGACAAGGCGGCGCGTTTTTATGGGCACAAAAAAAGGCGGTCACCCGTCGATGACCGCCAGCGGATCAAGAGACCCGCTAATGTGCTTGCCTCTATTATTAGCCCACTTTGCCGGCGTTGTCCAATATTAGGGCGTGTTCACATTAATTTGATGTTATCGATGATGAGTGCGAAATAGATAAAGAATGAAAAGATGCCATCAAGTTTATCGAAGCGAGAGAATATCCTGCGAAACCCCTTCAACCTTCTGAATAGTCGCTCGACCT
>JAJRTF010000048.1 GCA_021545585.1 Zetaproteobacteria bacterium | reverse complement strand
TCGCCCTAAGGGCCGCATAAGATGGCGAAATTCGCCTCGCACAAATCCGGGATGAGTAATTTTACAGAATATCCCAGCCAGACAACGATGATACTCCGGTTAATAATGCTCTGCCATGAGTTGAGTCCGACAGACTGCTAGTGTCGCCAAAATTATTTTATGAGGTGTGGTATGACAGTAGCAACAGCGCGGCATATTCTGGTGAGCAGTGAAGATAAGTGTAAGGAATTGAAGTCACAGATCGAAGGCGGGGCGGATTTCGCTGAACTTGCCAGACAGCATTCAAGCTGCCCATCGGGAAAGAATGGCGGCGACCTGGGTGAATTCGGTCCGGGCATGATGGTGCCGGAATTTGATAAGGTGGTTTTCTCAGCCGATGTGAACACCGTACAAGGCCCGGTGCAAACCCAGTTCGGTTATCACCTGCTTGAGGTCACCAGCCGCACGGGCTGATGCCGCTTATGGCTTCCCGGGTATAGGTTGTCGGCGTAAAACGACAAGAGGGCGCGAGTGATCGCGCCCTCTTTTTATTTCTCCCGTACATGCAGGGCGTTTATTGAACTGGAAAGTTTTTTTCAGGCAAGCGAATGTCTCCCGACACATTCACGCTGATCTTTCCTTCGCCGCTGTTGAACGAGGGCGCTACATCGGCGGAAGCTTTCATCATGCCCATTTCGGCGCGCATTGGATAGACAGGGCTTTGGCTACTGGTTTGCAGGTTCATGATGCGGAAACTTTTGGCCTCCAGCGCCTTAGCCATGATTTTTGCTTTGGCTCTGAAGTTGCCGACGGCTTGCAGTCTCAGGCTTTCCTGTGCTGCTTTCGATGCGGCCTCAGAAATGCGGAAATTGAGATTATCCAGATGGGCACCTGCCTTTTCGATGGCATCCACCCAGTCCGGTGCTGCATCCATCTGGCTGGATTTTACCTGCTCGCGCTGCACCAGTTTCCAGCCATCGCGTATCTGCTTGCGCGAAATTTTGTCATAGCGCCAGAGCATTTCCATGCGGCGGCTCAGGGTGGTTTGCTTCAGGTCTTTTTCAGATTTTAGACGCTTATGCACAACCTGACTGATGCTGTTAACCTGTCGACGCAGTATATTGGCATTGGTTCCTGTTGCCTCGATTCGGTACAGTACAACAAGTTCATCGTTTGGCAGCGCGATGGAAGCATTGGCATCAAGGCTGAGGATGGTGCCTTTTTCGGCAGGCGCATCGGCCGCCCAGGCAGGAGAAATGATTAAACAAGAAAGAACTATTAAATATCGCATGAACTGATTATGGAAGGCGATGTAAGGATGCGCAAGCGAATGCACTTGCGCATAAATTTTATGGCTGATGCTTAACGAAGATTCGACTTGTTGTGATAACGGCAGCCAGTAGCTTCGCGGCATGACTGATTCCTTTCCTTCTGAACCAACATCGGCACAAACCGTAACCATTATCGGCGCAGGACTGGCCGGCTCCGAAGCGGCATGGCAACTGGCGCGGCGCGGCATTCCAGTGCGTCTGCACGAGATGCGTCCGAACACCATGACCCCGGCGCACAAAACCGGCAACTGTGCCGAGCTCGTTTGCTCGAATACCTTCCGTGCCGATCACCTGGAGAATGCCGTTGGCCTGTTGCATGAAGAGATGCGGCGCATGGATTCCCTAATTATGCGATGCGGCGATGAGGCGCGTATTCCGGCAGGCACGGCGCTGGCTGTGGACAGGGAACAGTTTTCCCGCCTTGTGACCGAAGCCCTGCGGGGCGAGCCGTTGATTGAGTTGGTTGACGGTGAAGTCACCGAAATTCCGAAGGATGGCCTGGTGCTGATTGCTTCCGGACCGCTGACCTCGGATGCGTTGTATACTGAGATTTGCAAACGCACCGGCGAAGAATATTTGAGCTTCTTCGATGCTATTGCGCCGGTTATCGATGCCGAATCGGTGAATATGGATATCTGCTTCTGGAAAAACCGCTACGACAAGAATGTTGAAGAAGGCGAAGCTGGCGATTATCTGAATTGCCCGATGCACGAAACGCAGTACAAGGCTTTTATCAAGGAGCTGGTGGGGGCCGAGAAGGTGGCGTTTAAGGGCTTTGAGGACATCCCGTTTTTCGAAGGCTGCATGCCGATTGAGGAAATGGCCGAGCGCGGCGAGGATACCCCGCGTTTCGGGCCCATGAAGCCTGTCGGGCTGGATCATCCGGTCACCGGCGAGCGTTATTATGCCGTGGTGCAAATGCGCCGCGACAATCGCATGGGGAGTCTTTTGAATATGGTCGGCTTCCAGACCAAGATGACCTACGGTGAACAAAAACGGGTGTTTACGATGATTCCGGGGCTGGAGCAGGCCGAGTTTTTCCGGCTTGGTTCACTGCACCGCAACACCTTTATCAAATCCCCGGCCCTGCTTGACGGCACGCTGCGTCTGAAAAAAGAGCCGCGTATCCTGTTTGCCGGCCAGATCACCGGCGTGGAAGGTTATGTTGAATCGGCCGCCATGGGCCTGATGGCCGGGCGTTTCCTGGCTGCTATGGCGCAAGGTGAAGAGCCCGCTGCACCACCGACCGATACTGCGCATGGTGCATTGCTGGCGCATATCTCGCAGACTCGAATCGAGGATTTTCAGCCGATGAATATCAATTTCGGCCTGCTGCCGCCGGGTAAAAAACGCGAGGGAAAACGCCGCTTTTCGCGTGCCGAACGTCGCCGTTCTGTTTCCGAAAAGGCTTTGGAACAGCTTTCCCGTTGGCTGGATTCCAACCAAACTGGCTGAACAGTTTCGACTGCAAAACTTTATTTGGGAGGGAACATGAAATATATCGGATTCCTGATTTGTATGCTTGGCTCGGCCGTCGCAGTGGTTGTGCCGCCCTATAAACTTGCCGGTCTTGGTGAGCCACACTGGGGATTTATTCTCGACGATATCGTCGCAGCCTTCGGCCAGCACGTACGTGTCTATGATCATATTGATATGCAGACACTGCTGATGGAGTTGATGGTGGTGAATGCCATCGGTATCGCCATGATACTGTTTTCCCGGCGCTGATGCTTCGGGTTGTGCCCCTGTTGCTGGCAGCGGTGCTGTTTGCTGCCTGTGCATCTGATTCACCTGACAGTGCGAAACTGAGCGAGCAGGAAAAGCTGCATATCGCTCGCCTGATCTTTCACAACGAATGTTCCGGGCGTACGGAATGCCTGACTTCGTGGAACAGGGGCGAGGAATTCGCTTCGCTGGGTATGGGTCATTTCATCTGGTATCCGGCCGGCACTTCGGCAAAAGACAAATATTTCAGCGAAAGCTTTCCCGAGCTGGTTCATGCCATGCACATCAGGGGAATTGAGCCACCGGCATGGCTGCATGCAGAGCGCGGCTGTCCATGGCCGGATCGGGCCGCTTTTTTGAAGGCAAGGGATGGTGACTGGCTGAGCGAGTTGAAACAATGGCTGGCCGATCATATGTCCGAACAGGCCGATTTCATGAGCGAGCGTCTGATCAGGGCGTTGCCGCGTATGCTGGCTGCGACTCCGAAAGCAGAGAGGGCTCATATCCGGCAGCAATTCGAGCGCGTCGCGCATGCACCGATGGGTATGTATGTGCTGATTGATTATGTGAACTTTAAGGGTGAGGGAATCAATCCCGGAGAGCGATACGACGGCCAGGGCTGGGGCCTGATGCAGGTATTATCGCGGATGCAGGGACAATCCGGCGGCATGGATTCGATCCGCGAATTTTCACAGGCTGCAGAAGGGCTGCTGGCTGAACGCGTAAGGCATGCGCCGGCCATACGACATGAGGCGCGCTGGTTACCCGGCTGGCAGCATCGTCTGGCGACCTATGTGCGTGAAGCGGAAAGTTACTACGACGTCGGGTCATGAGCCTGGAGCGATGCTGTCAGTGGCGTAGTGAATCCTGATTCCATTGTTCCAGCTGACTTCGAATCCAGTTTTGCGACAAGCGTTTCCTGCGATCTGCCAGCGATACCTTCTCGAGATGCAGCAAAGCCGGAAGCAGCACATCCAGCCTGCGCGGCAGCCACTGCAGCATGGTATCCAGTGCATGGGCCTGAATATCCCATTGACGGGAGCATGCCACGGATTGCAGTACCCGGCGCAAATCGGTATCGCATGCCGGTGCATGGGATTCAAGATGCTCCATGCTTCCTTTCAGGCGGCTCATGAGTTCGGGTGGCCCCGACAGATCACCGGCCGGTCGCCATGCCAGTAGCAGGGGGCGATGCATGTCGCGTGCCCGCTCCAGCAGATGAAACAGAGCCAGGCCGACATTGACCGGCACATCTCCGGCCGGCACATCCACGGCCCAGAAGGCCTTATCGTGCAGCATGCACAGCCAGTCTTCCACCAGATGCAGGGCGGATCGGTCGGTGACGAGCGCTACATGCAGTAAACCCATGCGCGGATGCTCCTGCTGTAGCAGGCGCAGTAGATGCGATTTGCCGCTCATATGCGGCGAGGTTAGCCAGATACGACCGCCATGCACCAGCCACAGCGCCAGCCGGTTACCGGCCTGTTCAACACCGGCATGGCGAATCCAGTCGCCGTAGTTGAAATGGGCGGGAATATTGAGCGCCAGGGTTTGCTGTTGCGCCGGGTTTATGGAAGCGGAGCTGTGCGGCATCAGCTGTCTTCGGCCGTGACAGCTTTTTTCATCCAGACGACCATATACTGGATGCCGGACAGGCAGGTAAAGGCGAAGGTCAGCCACAATAATCCGAACTGAATCGTGTCTCCGGGCAGCTGCCATGCCATGTCGGCCAGGGTGGCCAGGACAAAGATAATCTGTAGAAAGGTCGTGGCCTTGGAAGCCATGGAGGGTTCCATTTCCAGTTTGTGGGTGACCAGTTCATAGGCGATGGCGCCGATGATGATCACCACATCGCGGAAGACAACGGCAATGAACAGGAATAGCGGAATCTGGTCGATGACAAACAGTGTTACGAACGAGCCGATCAGCATCAGCTTGTCGGCCAGCGGATCCATATAGGCGCCGACAATGCTGCGCTGGTTGAAATAGCGGGCGATGGCGCCGTCGAGCATGTCGGTCAGTCCGGCAATGACCATCAGCAGCAGGGCCAGTACTGGCTGATGTTTGAGGATGGCATAAATAATAAAGGGTGTAAGAAGAATGCGACCCAGTGTCAGCAGATTGGGGATGTTGAGAATACGCTCCTGCATGATGTGCTTTTGACCCGCCCTTAACGCGCCAGCCAGCCGTTATCAGGTGTCCGGGTCAGACTCAGGCCGTGCTGGGTGAACCACTGGCTAAGCCATTGATCATCCTGCGGGTCTTTCAGTGTCAGTCGATATCTCCGTATGGCATGGCTCAACATGGCGGGTAGCACTGAGGCAACCCGCGGGTCATGGCGTAAATCATCCTCAAACAGTACCTGCTCAGGCAATGATGCCTGTCGCTCAATGCTGATCAGGATGCTGTCATCCACGATAAGCGGGGCAGTGGCCGGATGGGTGTATGGGTCACCATAGAGATTTGTATTGATATCCGTACTGGTCAGCGGGTTGCCGTAGATATCCACACTGCTTATTCCGGCAACTCCGGCTGCACTGGCAGAGGCCACTGCTGTTTGCGGAATTTCAGGAGCAAGGCCGCTGGCATGGGCATCGCGGGCCCTGAGCAGCGTTTCCAGCAGCCATTGCTGCAACTGTGGAAGAGGATCGCCCGGCACCAGCACGCGTGTTTCCTGAAACTCGCCGAGCCGGGAGGTGCCGCGTACGCTCAGGCTTACCTGCTGGCTATCCAGCCAGCGCCATTGCATGATCAGTGAGTCGGCTGTCTGGCTCAGGGCATAACCCCATAACGGTGCCTGCTGGGTGGCGAATTCGCTGACCAGAGCCGCCGACTGCGACATATTCTGACCGCTGGCATTGCGTATGCGGATGTCCAGATTCCACGCCGGTTGTCTCGGGATGAGCGGAATCTTGCGCGTCTCCAGAAAGTCCAGTACGCGCTTGCGGTGAAAACTGATGCTTATGCCATCCGGGGTTGGTTGAGCCCGCTGTATGAAGCGGGTGGCATGTATGTCAGTCGGAATCCCGGTACGCGCCTGCCGCGGAATGATGCGATCCCAGAGTTGGGCCAGCGCAAGCTCGGCGGCATGGCGTACATCGGTATGCAGTTCCTTAAGGCTCTGTCCTTTCTCATCCGGATTGGCTGTTACCTCGACCAGCATGCGCGCATCAGTGGCCGGGACCGCATGCGTTACCGGCACCCATATGATACAGATAAGTATAACCAGTACCGGGAAAAGACGCGCCAGTATCATTATTTGATGACCCTCAGATGACCAATTTTGCGACCCTGTCTGCTGGGCTCGCTATCAGAATTCTGATCGGGCCGACTTGCGGTGGCGGTTTCATCTGTCGCTGTGGGTGGAGCATCATCATCGGCTGCGTGAATATTGCTGCGTACGGCCCTGACGATGGACCGAATCATTTCCGGTACGCAGTCGTCCCAGATAATGCCTTGCTCAAGGTCGCTGTCCGGCAGGTAGGTGGCCCAGATGGCATGCATGGGAATACGGCATGGATAAACCTGCCCGGAAAAGGAAAAATCAGATTCAAGCATATCATCGCGAATCAGTATCGGCTGCGGCATGCGTGCGTTGAGTACCAGGCGCAGAGCCGGGTCGCCACGAAAATGTTCGGGCACATCGACTTCCTCGAGGGTGGCATTGACGACGATATAAATGCGGCCGTGGCGGGCGAAGTATTCGCGCATCTTTTTGGCTTTGGCTGCATCAGAGAAGCTCAGGCTCATCCATTCCTCCTACTTTGCCAACCATACCGCCATGGAAGACGATAGACAAAAGGAGTGATAAAAAAGCGGAGTGGCTCTGTAAGCCGGGTTCTGTACCCCTTTGCAAACAAAGGGGTGATGATCATTCATCTAGGCCTGCCATTGCTGACAGGCTCGAGCAGCCTACCCGGAAGCAAACGCGGGCCGCGCCTGACGCTTCCCTATTTGGCCTTGCTGCAGGTGGGGTTTGCCGTGCCCCCGCTGTTACCAGACGGGGCGGTGCGCTCTTACCGCACCCTTTCACCCTTACCGCGGGAGCGAACTCCTGCGGCGGTCTACTCTCTGTGGCACTTTCCCGGGGTCACCCCCGCCGGACGCTATCCGGCACCCTGCCCTGTGCAGCCCGGACTTTCCTCGACAGAAACAGGTCTGCCGCGATCATCCGAGCCACTCCGCATGCGAATCGTAAGCTGTTTGGCAGCATCACGCACGGGATGATGTTCGTGCTTGCCGCCTGACGGCGAGAAAGCCATCGTTCGCAACATGACTCAACAGCCAGATCAAAGCGATAATCCGATTCTGCAAGGCCTGACCAGCGAACTGCCGCTGTTCGACCGGATTCAGCCGTGCCATGTGCTGCCGGCTCTGGAGAAGGTGCTGGGCGACAACCGCGCTGTGCTTGCCGGGCTTGTGAGGCAGGATGACCCGGACTGGTATTCGCTGATGTTGCCGCTGGAGGCGATGGATGAACGCCTCTCAAGGGCATGGGGGCCGGTCACACATCTGAATGCGGTGTGTGATTCGGAGGCGCTACGCCCCCTGTATCAACAGGGCGTGGCCAAGGTTGCCGAATGGCATACGGAACTGGCCCAGAACGAGGCGCTGTATGCCGCCATCAGCAAGGTGCGGGAGCGCCATGATTTTGCCGAGCTGAGTACCGAACGACAGCAGGTGGTCGAGCATGCGTTGCGTGATTTCCGGCTCGCCGGTGCGGAGCTCAAAGGCAAGGCAAAGCAGTGTTTCAAGCAAATCCAGATGCGCTTGTCGGAATTGGCAACCCTGTTTGAGCAACATGTGCTGGATGCTACGCGTGCGTTTGAGCTGCATCTGCCTGACGCATCCGATGTCGCCGGCATCCCGGAGTCGGTATTGGCAGCGGCAGCCCAGAGAGCGCGTGAAAATGAAGCGTATGGCGAGGGGTGGCTGTTTACCCTGGATGCGCCATCCTATATTCCGTTCATGCAATATGCCGAGGCAGGCGCGTTAAGGGAAAGGATGTACCATGCTTTTGTGACCCGTGCTTCGTCGGGTGAGTTCGACAATGGCCCTGTTATGGATGAATTGCTGGCTTTGCGTCACGAGGCGGCCCGGCTGCTCGGCTTTGCACATTACAGTGATTACTCGCTGGCCACCAAGATGGCGGAAGATGTCGATCAGGTGATCGGCTTTCTTGGTGAGCTGGCTGAAAAAAGCCGGCCTGTTGCTGAGCAGGAGTTGGATGAATTGCGGGCATTCGCTGCGACTGAACTCGGTCTTGCTGAACTGCAGGCCTGGGATGTGCCGTTTGCCTCCGAGCGGTTGCGCCTGAAGACCTATGCCATCTCGCAGGAGGAGTTGAAACCGTATTTTCCCGAGAACAGTGTCATTCGCGGCATGTTTACCCTGGTTGAGGGCCTGTACGGCATTGAAATCAGGGAATGTGAAAGTGCCCCGGTATGGCATGAAAGTGTCCGTTATTTTGAAATCTTCCATAAGAATGGAACAAAAGATGACAGAAATGGCGAAAAAATAGCTGCATTCTATCTCGACCCCTATGCCCGACCGCATAAGCGCGGCGGTGCATGGATGGATGAATGCATCACCCGCTGGCGGCGTCCGGATGGGGCTTTGCAGTTGCCAGTCGCCTATCTGATATGCAATTTCGATGCTCCGGTTGATGGCCGGCCGGCGCTGTGGACGCACGATGAGGTGACGACCCTGTTTCATGAATTCGGCCATGGACTGAATCATATGCTGACCCGCATGTCCGAAATCGGCGTTTCAGGTATTCGCGGCGTGCCATGGGATGCAGTGGAGTTACCGAGCCAGTTTATGGAAAACTTTTGCTGGGAACGCAAGGTGGTGGATATGTTTGCCCGGCATTATGAAACGGGCGAAAAACTGCCGCAGGCACTGTTTGAACGAATGCTGGCGGCCAAAAATTTTCAATCCGGCATGCAGATGCTGCGCCAGATCGAGTTTTCTCTGTTCGATTTCGAGCTGCATCGTGTTGACCCCGAGGCGGGCGAAAGCGTGCAGGATGTGCTGGATCGGGTCCGGCGCGAAGTCGCCGTGCTGATGCCGCCGGCTTTCAATCGTTTCCAGCACGGGTTTTCGCATATCTTTGCCGGCGGTTATGCAGCCGGTTACTACTCCTACAAATGGGCCGAGGTGCTTTCGGCCGATGCCTATGCAGCTTTTGAGGATGAAGGGATTCTCAACCGAGAAACGGCGCAGCGATTCAGGCATGAGATCCTGAGTATCGGGGGCAGCACCGATATCGGTGGGGCATTTTCGGCCTTCAGAGGCCGAAAACCAAGCGTGGATGCCCTGCTCCGGCATTCGGGGCTTGCTGATAGGCAGTCATAGTTTCTGCTATAATCATGGCAGGAGGTTGCCATGATCGAGTTTGATATGGATTTGCAGCATGGTGTATTGACCGTGCAGCCCAGGGGGCCGCTCTCAGCGGATGATTTTAAGGAAATAACAGCATCTGTGGATACGTATATTGAGCATGGTCCGGATTTGACCGGGCTGATCATTTATGCCAAATTCTTTCCCGGCTGGGCGAGTTTTGCCGGCATGTTGAGCCACTTTCGCTTCATTAAGGATCATCACAAGCATATCAAACGGGTGGCCGTGGTGAGTGATGCGACGGTGCTGGCCGAATTGCCGGCGCTGGCCGATCACTTTGTGCGCGCCAAGCTGATGCATTTTTCCTATGCGGATGTTGATGGTGCGATGGAATGGATTCTTGAAACCGAGGAGGCAGTGCCCGAGTCATGAGCCGCTTTGACTGCGGGCATGGATATCGGGAGCAGGCCTTAAAACTGTTTCCATGGGTATGTGGCCGCTGCGGGCGAGACTTTTCCGGCAAGCAGTTGCGCGAACTTACGGTGCACCACAAGGATCACAATCATGACCATAATCCGCCTGATGGCAGTAACTGGGAATTATTGTGTATCTATTGTCATGACAATGAGCATCAGCGTTACCTGGAGGCCGATGCGCTTGGTTCGGTCAGAAAAGATGACAGGCCTGCAACAACCTATAAGGCATTCGAAGGTCTGGCTGATTTGCTGAAGGATGATTGACCGATTAAGCAGGCCCTAAGCCGTTTCAGTCAAGGTAAGGCGCACCCGGCGAATCCAGTCGCCACGCAGACTTAAGACTTCGATGTGGACATTGCCGACAGACATGCACAGGCGTCCATCAGGCTGGTCTCCCAGGGTCTGCACAATCAGGCCGCCGATAGTTGTGGCACCTTCCTCGGGCAGGTCGGCCCCCAGCTCCTGGTTGATGTCATGAATGGCGACGGTGGAAGCGGTAACCAGTGCCCCGTCCGGCTGCGGCCACATTTCAGTCGGGGTCAACTCATCCGACTCATCGTGAATTTCACCGACAATTTCCTCGAGGATGTCTTCAAGGGTGATCAGGCCCTCAATATCGCCGAATTCATCCACAATAATGGCCATGTGCTGGCGGTTGTTCTGGAAATCAAACATCTGCGACAGGGCGTTTTTGGTGGCCGGAATGAATGGCGGTTCACGCCAGATCAGCGCATCGCAGAGACGCTGATTCGAATCGCGATGCTTGATCAGATCACGCAGATGGATGATGCCGATGATATGATCGGTTTTATCCAGATACACCGGGAAACGCGAATGCGGCAGGCCGGCAATCTGTTGCAGGCATTCATTGACGCTCATGGCCCCGTCGAGCACACGGATGTCCTTGCGCGGGGTCATCAGAGCCTTCACGGCCACTTCATGCAGCATCAGGCTGTTGTTGAGCATTTGCTCTCTAGCCTGATCCAGAATGCCTGTTTCGGCACTGATATCAATCAAGGTGGCGAGCTCATGATGGGTGAGCGGCGTGTCGCTCTGTTCAGGTACGCGAAGAAAGCGTTTCAGCCCGGCAATGATCAGCATCAGCAGGGATACCAGAGGCGCCAGTAGCCACTGGATGTTGCGCATCGGCGAGGCAATTCGACCGGCAACCGTTTCGGCATGCGCCACAGCAATCGTTTTGGGCAGAATTTCAGCCAGAATCAGCACCACGACAGTCATGGCGATGGTCGCATAGATAATGCCCGCATCCCCGTATTTGGCGACAAATAATGCAGTAGCAAGCGCAGAGGCGGCGATATTGACGAAATTATTGCCAAGCAGGATGGTAGACAGCATGCGTTCGGGGTCTTCGAGCAGCTTTTCAGCCTTGGCAGCTCCGCGGTCGCCGTTTTCCCGCGCCACGCGCAGGCTGGCACGGCGTGCGCGTGTCAGGGCTGTTTCAGAGCCGGAAAAAAAGGCGGAAAGCAAGAGCAGGAAAAAAAGCAGCCCGATTGTAAGGGACAGTGAAAGGCCGGCAATGTCCATGTTCAGAACTTAGCCACCGGGACTCAGTGCAGCCATGATTCGATCAGTTTGACGCCAAAATAGGCCAGCAGCAGCAATACATAGGCTGTCAGTGTGACGCGGCTGGCGACGCGGGTCGGCCAGCTGGCCCGCTGGCGCTTGATCAGCAGCAGTATCAGTACGCCGAAACTGAACAGCGCCAGCAGCACCTTGTGACTGAACAGTGCGAAGTGCGCATAGGCCACCCACTGCCAAGTCAGGCCGGTCAGGATGCTCAGGCCAATCAGGATGGTGGCGACCTTGACCTGGGCGACCATGTAACGTTCGATATCGAACAGTGAAGGCAGGGCCTGAATCATCAGCGACAGGCGTTTCCGCTTCAGCGCCCGATCAAGAATGATATGCATTAACGCATGTGCGGCAGCCAGCGTTAGCACGGCATAAGCGATCAGCGAAATCAGCAGGTGGCCGGTCTCCAGCAGTGAAGAAGTATGAATCCAGTTGGGTGTGTGGGCTTCAGGCAGAAAAGGAATCAGCAACAGCGGCAGTGCGGTGGCTGGCAGCAGAAACAGCCCCAGCCCCTGAATGCCATGGCGCATAATGCCGAACAGATAGATGCCCTGTACAATCAGCGTGGCCAGCGCCACGCCCGTGGCCAGCGTGAAATTGATGCCGTTCACCGTGACCGAATCGATCAGATGCATGGCCCAGATGGTGAGCAGCATGGATGAGGAGACAAACCCCGCAGTGCGCATGCTTCCGGGGCGCAGGTCATCGGCGCGGCGATTCAGGGCATCGCTCCAGATCAGGCTGGCGGCAACGCCCGACAGGACTCCCGCCAGCATAAAAAGGATCGTTGGTGTCATGATGATGTCTGCACTTTGCCCTGCATGGCGAGGCACTTTGTGAAAGCATAAGCTTGCAGGTGGTGATATGTACGATATTGGCTGCCCATTATGGGCAGGGTTCTATCCGATAGCGTGGCCAATGTGAAGCTTCAGTCCGCTTGATATGTGGATGCTGGCCGAATCAGGGCAGGCTCCTGTTGACCGGAACCCAGAAAGAAGCACAATCACATGCATGAATGCGGGTGTACTGTTATTGGCTGCAGGTAGCGGCAGTCGCTTTGGCGGCAATATGCCGAAGCAATATGTTCAGGTGGCTGGCAAGGCTCTACTGGTGCATGCCCTGCATGCCCTGGCGCAGGAGTCGCGCATTACCGTGGTGCAACCGGTGCTGGCTGAAGGCGATGACCGCTTTACTGAGGCTGTTGCAGGGGAATCTTTTCCATTTGATTTACTGCCGCCCGTGATCGGAGGTTCTGCACGTCCGCTGTCCATGCGAAATGGTCTGTGCGCATTGCCCGAATCGATTGGCCTGGTGGCGGTACACGATGCTGCGCGGCCATTGCCCACGCAACAGCTGCTGGCTGATGTGCTGGATATGGCCGAGCGCTATGGAGCCGCAGTTCCGGGCATTGCAGTGGCTGATACCATCAAACGCATGGATGAGAATGGTCGCGTGCTTGATACGCCTGACCGTCGTCACTTGCGTGCTGTGCAGACGCCGCAGGTCGCGCGGCGCGATTGGTTCGTCGAGGCACTGCATCTGGAGACAGAGCGCCTGTTACAGCACACCGATGATGCCTCGCTGCTCGAGGCGGCCGGTTTCCCCGTCTATATCAGCCATGGGGATATCCGGAACCGCAAAATCACCACATCCGCGGATATGGAATGGTTGCGTACCGAATTGCAACGCCTGAAGGATCATCCTTCTTGAATGTCAGCGGTGTGAAGCATGGAGTGGTGTGAATGAAGTTTCGTGTGGGGCAGGGTTTTGATGTGCATGCTTTTGCCAAGGGGCGCAAGCTGATCCTGGGCGGGATTGAGGTGCCACATACGCTTGGGCTGGCCGGGTATTCGGATGCCGATGTGCTGATTCACGCCATCTGTGATGCATTGCTGGGGGCGGCGGGCCTTGGTGATATCGGCCATCATTTTCCCGATACCGATGCCCGGTATGCCGGCGCGGACAGTCGTGTGTTGCTGGCTGACGTGCTGGGGCAGCTCAAGGACCATGGCTGGCGGGTGGAGAATATTGATGCGACGGTTATTGCGCAGGCTCCGAAGCTGGCGCCGTTTATCCATGAGATGCGCGCCTGTCTGGCCGGGCTTCTGGATGTGGAAATGGAGGCCGTTAATATCAAGGCGACGACGACCGAGGAACTCGGTTTTACCGGACGCAAGGAAGGGATTGCCGCCCAGGCAGTGGCACTAATCCGTCAGTAGTCATGCTAAATCTGCTATAATCAAACCATGACGATGAGTTCAACACATAACTTCTATGCATCCTGTGACTCGGTTCATCGGGAGTTTTTTTCGGCCTTGCTGTTTGACTGGCAGGAAACCGGGCAGGTGATTGAAGCCGCTGAAGCATCGAATGATATGGGTGTTGAGGAAGGAGCCCTGCTGCTTCGGGTACGTTCCATCGGGCGCGCGGCTACAGGCGCTGACGGTATGCCGCTGTTGCCCTGCCTGTTTGTCATCCATTCGGGAAATGCTTTTGGGCCACCCAGGATGTCGATGGATCTGGAACGGTGGCGGGAATGGTTTGGCCCCGAGGAGAGGGATTTGTTTGTGCAGGAGCTGGAAGCCGTACCGGGCCTGAAGCACCAATATCGGGATAGTGAATTCGCCATTCTGGAACCCGCACACCTGTCGGGTCCGGCTCAGCAGAAGTTACGTGATATGATAACGGCCTGTGGCCGGAGAAGCCGGGAAGGTATCGGCCTGTAGCGAGCAGAGAATCAGGCCGGGGTTAATGGATTGCCCGCGCCGTCAGAGCGAAATCACCGGTGTTTTCCGGCAATGACTCCAACAATAGAATGAATCCTCTCTGTCCGAGTGGAGCAAGTGGGATAATATCGCGATCCGGCGGTGAGAACGGAGCATGCCGTACGCTGGTCATGGTCGGTGGCAATGTGATTTCATGCAGTCTGCTCAGCAGAATCTGGTCTGGCTGGGCTGTTGCGAAGAAGACCACCTCGATTTTTGGAGCAGGCAATTCACTGGCCAGCAGGTTTTCCACCCGGCCTTCAATCAGTAACGCCCGGCTCTGGTCATCGCGAATAATCCACTGGGCATGTACGCTTTCAGGAATGACGCGCCAATCCTTATCGCGCTGCTCCATCGGCAGGCCGAGGTTGGTGGCGGTGCTCCGGAACCAGCGGTTATCCAGCCAGTTATCTTTTTGCAGCCAGAAACCGGTGATAATCGTGACCAGTAAAACACTGACCAGCCATGGCCAGATGCGCTTGCCATAGGGCCGGGGAGGCAGCGGTTCAGCCGAGAGGGGGGGCTGGTAATTGACAGTATCAATGCCATCAAAGGCTTCGTTTTCTGGCACTGCTTTCCGGGGAGTTTCCGTCGGCGGGGGCGAGGCTTGGGTTGCGGGGGACTTCTGTTCACCGAACAGCGGCAATTGATCTTCAACGGGAAGCTCAATGTTTGTGTGATCCTCATTGTGGGCATTGAATTCGTTGCCGCAGCGATGACAGATGAACACGGCATCGGTCAGCATGGCATCTATTTCATAGGTGGCCTGACAGTGAGGGCAAGCAATTCGCATGCCCGCATGTTGAATCCTGCGCATGCATTTGTCAGTAGTTGTGCTGGAGGGAGGGGAGCATGCAGTTCCACCCTGCCCTGCCTTCTATGCTGATGACATCACGACTTGGCGCGGCTACCGTGTGCCCATGTCGAATCAGCAGGCACTTATCGAGATGCAGCAGGTGATGTTGCGTTATGCGTCCGGGAAAACAGCTCTTTCGGGCATTACCCTTGATATTGCACAGGGACAGTTTGTGTATCTGGTGGGGGAGAGCGGGGCCGGTAAGTCTTCCCTGTTGCGCATGTTTTATGGCGGCATCCGGCCGTCATCCGGGGTTCTGAAGGTACAGGGTGCGGATATGCGCCAGTCCGGCGAGAAGCAAATCAGACAGATCCGGCGTCATACCGGCATTATTTTCCAGGATCACAAATTGCTGTTTTCCCGCACTG
This sequence comes from Zetaproteobacteria bacterium, assembly GCA_021545585.1. Taxonomy (GTDB): domain Bacteria; phylum Pseudomonadota; class Zetaproteobacteria; order Mariprofundales; family Mariprofundaceae; genus JAJRVH01. The sequence goes on along the minus strand of JAJRTF010000048.1, from coordinate 3,568 downwards.
TGTTTGAGAATGTAGCGCTGCCATTACGGGTTCAGGGCTGGAAAACAGACCGTTTGATTCCAAGGGTAGGCAAGGTGCTGGAGTATGTCGGTCTGGCAGATCGTTTGTGGTCCTATCCGGAAGCCCTGTCCGGCGGTGAGCAACAGCGTGTGGCGATTGCCCGGGCTATGACGGCCAAGCCGGCCATTGTTCTGGCTGATGAGCCGACCGGCAACCTGGATGTGGATACGGCAAGGCGGGTGCTGGATTATCTCGTGGATTTGAACCGTCAGGGCACGACGGTAATTATGGCGACCCATGATTTGCATTTGCTCGAATCGCATCCGGGGCGTGTCATCCAGCTGCATGCCGGGGCTTTGGCAGGGGATTCACGATGAATGATACATCGGCAAGAACAGGGCTTGATATCCCCGAGCGGATTCACCCGCGCCTGCCGGGTGGCTTTCATCTGCCGCCTTTCGGTATTCATCAGTTTCTGGCGCTGATGATTGTCTGCGTGTCGCTTTGGGCGGTGGGCGTGCTGTGGCTTGGGATGCAGGCCGCCGGCCAGTGGGTTGGCAGCTGGCAACAGGATATTCATATTCATGTGTATCTGCCTGACGCCAATGATTCGCGTGCCAGGGAGCTCGAACAGGCGCTTGCAGACATTCCGGATGTTGTTGCCATCAGGAAGATTTCCGCCGATGAAGCGGCCGCCTGGATGCGTGGCTGGCTCAGTGATGTCGGACTCAGACACAAGGATCTGGTCAAGCGGCTGCCCCTGAGCTTTGAATTGTCTTTATCAGAGGATGATACGGGTTTTTTATTCGCTGATATTCGCGATACAGCCGAACGATTCGGTGCACATGTCAATGAGGAGGAGGTGAATCTGGCTCGCGTGCATCACTGGTTGTCGCAACTGGACTATCTGGCCTGGTTTGCATCCATCATACTGGCGCTGGCCATGGCCCTGATTATTTCCAACACCCTGCGCATGACACTGCTGGCGCGGGCGGATGAAATTCATCTGATGCGCCTGATGGGGGCGCAGGAATGGTTCGTTCGTCTGCCGTTCATTCTGGAAGGCGCACTGATCGGCGCCGGGTCCGGGATATTGGCGTGGTTGTTGCTCTGGCCGCTGGTCTGGGGGACAACTGACTGGTTTGTGCTGTTACAGGTGGATTTGAATGCCTGGGTCTTTTTGCTGCCGCTGGCATGCGGTGGTGCTGTCATTGGAGGCTTGGGGGCTGTGATTGCAACGGCCAGGATTGTAAGCGCCGACACCCCGATTTTAGTCAATCGAAAGGATTGACGACCCGCACCAAGTTTATTATGTTGCGCGCCTCTTTTCGTTGGGGGATCGTCTAACGGCAGGACAGCGGACTCTGACTCCGTCAATCAAGGTTCGAATCCTTGTCCCCCAGCCATTTTACAGCTGCTGTTGATCTGATTGAATATGAATAAATTTTCATGCGTGGTTCATTCTTAAATCAGAAGCCAGGGCTAAAGTTCGCCCGGTCTGGCGCCATTCCTCCCTCCCCTCCCTAGTGTTTTGCGCCAGATATCGGGCCCCGACTTTCGTTGGGGCCTTTTTCTTTTATTGAATATTTAACGCAGGCTGATTTCGGCACAGACAGGTAAATGATCCGAACAGAGCAATGGCAATGTGGTCAGATTGTTTATCTCCAGATCGCCCGTAGCCAGAATATGGTCGAGTCGGCGGCGCGGCTGCCAGCTGGGAAAGGTTGCAGGACATGGTGCAGGGCTTAAATGCAGGCGGGTATGATTCAGCAGCAGTAGCATCTCCCTGGAGTCCGGGGCGCAATTGAAATCACCCAGCAGAACCGCCGAATGGTGTCGATTGATCAAGCTTGCAAGATAACGCATTTGGCGCATACGACTGTGCTGTTGCAGGGACAGGTGGGTGGTGATGACGGCGATGCTTTTACCCTGCCATGAAATCGATGCTTCCAGTGCACCGCGACCATGGCGGGACCCCGGCAGCCTGTGTTCACAGGTGTAGGCGATCGTATGTCGACTCAGCATACCCATGGAGATGCATGCCATGGGGTTGATTTCACGCGTGATCAGTGAGCGGCTGTAAAGGAAGCCGGCCTGCATGGCCAGATAATCCTGCTGATGGATGAAATGCGAGCGATAGGAGCCGGCATCGGCCTCCTGCAGGGCGACGATGTCAAAGGACTCAATGGCTTTGGCAATGGTGTTCAGGTTTTCACGACTACCCTTGTGCGGGAAAAGATAACGCCAGCCATGGGTGATGACATGCCGGGGGCGGTAGCTGCCGATGCCGGCTTGTATGTTGAAGCTGGCAATTTTCAGGTGCGGCTTGCTCAAGATGTTTGCAGCAGCTGGGCGCGCATAGCCTCAAGCTTGTGGTGGAGTTGCCGATCCTGCTCGGTATGCAATATTAAGGGAGGGACGCGTTGGGGTTGATGCTGTTTAGTGATGGCAGCAAAAACAAACACCGCATCCATGACAACTTCGGTCTCCCCCGAGGGGCATACCTCGACGGGAACCCAGAGACTGCTGTTGCCAACCAGACCGACCCTGGCATGAATTTCCAGCAATGTTCCTGACCCGACACCCCGATGGAAACGGGCCTGATGCACCGCCCGTGTCAGACAGGCCGACTTGGCATGCTGGCGGGCTGCCGCATATGAAGTCTCATCGCACAGCGTCAACAGGCGGCCGCCATGCATGATGCCGTAACCATTCAGGTCGTCTGTACGCACGGTATAGGAATGCACGATATCGGCGTGCTGAATCGGCGATGCTGTCATGATGGTGGCAATATAATCCGCATCGGGCATAAAATCACCCGTGCATAGGAGGCATTTACTGCCCTGACCCGTTGGGTTCGGGTCGTATGCCGGATATGGAAAATGGCAGCCGGTTTTTATGTTGTGCTGATACCCAGTACAGGATTACCGTCGAATTGTAAGATGTAATATACAATAGTTGTAATATACAACTATAAGAATTATGCTTCGACTCCGGAAGAGAGTACTAAATGGAGTAATTATGGAATTTAAACTGGATCAGGCAATTGGTATGCATGTAAACCGTACAGCATTTTTGATGACCGAAGAAATCGCCCGCCGCTTTAACGATCAGGGCTATGCCGTGACGGCACAGGATTTCGGGATTCTGTATCGCGTCTCGAAGCAGGGTCCGATGACTCAGGTCGAGATTGCAGCCTTGATGATGCGTGATAAAACCACAATTACGCGCCGTATCGACGGGTTGGTGAAGAAGGGGCTGGTGGCGCGCACCCCCGACCCGGATGACCGGCGTTATTATCGAATCGGGCTGACGGCGGCAGGGGAGGCTGCGCTCACGGTTTTGATTCCGCTGGTCAGCGATTTTCAGCATGAGTTGCTGCGCGGTGTCCCGGATGCAGACAAGCAGGCAACGATCAACACCCTCAAACATATATCGAATCACATTGCTGTCCGGTTAAGCATTGATGAGGCGCATTTGGTGCTGATTGGCAGCTGATCGACGTTTTGCCGGGGGTGGAGGATCAGCCAGCAATTCGAGCAGGCTTCGCCGCTGCATGAGGTTGACG
>JAJRTF010000047.1 GCA_021545585.1 Zetaproteobacteria bacterium | reverse complement strand
TTACCGAACGATCAAGGCTCCTGGCGATCGACCTCAGCGAACAGCCTTGCTCCAGACCAAGTTGGATCACGGCACGCTCGCTACTATTCAAGTGACTATAGCTCTTTCCCATCGCAACACTTTACCTCCGTAAAGTGTTGCGCTTCTATTTTGAGCCCGCCGGATATAATCATTCACATTTGGTAAAGCATGCCGGATTAATTGCCGTTCTGGAATTACGGGTATTTCTCATGGCCCCTCCCGGTATCAGGGCCGTAATGCCTTGGTCAGAGAGGCTCTGAATTCGACGCGGTGTTCGTTGTGATGGTCAGAGATTCTCTAAAACTGGCATGCCGCACATTGCACGGCTATGCTTGCCATCCAATTTTTCGGGGAGTTTAAGCGTGACTTTTCAGGATTTGATTCTCACATTGCAGCAGTTCTGGGCTGCCGAAGGCTGCGTACTGCAACAGCCGTATGACAGCTCCATGGGTGCCGGAACCTTTCATCCGGCCACGTTCCTGCGCGTGCTTGATGCTAACGACTGGCGAACCGCCTATGCTCAACCCTGCCGCCGCCCGACCGATGGCCGCTACGGTGAAAACCCGAACCGGCTGCAACATTATTACCAGTTTCAGGTTATCCTGAAGCCCGCACCGGAAAATATCCTCGATTTGTACCTCGAATCCCTGAGAAAAATCGGCATCGACAGCGATGTGCATGATATTCGTTTTGTCGAAGATGATTGGGAATCGCCGACGCTTGGCGCATGGGGGCTGGGCTGGGAAGTCTGGCTCAACGGCATGGAAATCACCCAGTTCACCTATTTCCAGCAGGTCGGCGGCGTGGAGCTTTCGCGTACGCCGGGTGAAATCACCTATGGACTGGAACGTCTGGCCATGTATATCCAGGGCGTTGAAAATGTATTCGACCTGACATGGGTGGAAAACCCGGACGGCAGCAAGGTCACCTACGGCGAGGTATTCTTACGCAACGAGCAGGAGTTTTCGGCCTACAACTTCGAGCATGCCGATACGGACTTTTTGCATCAGCAGTTCGATCAGGCCGAGGGCGATTGCAAGCGTCTGACCGAGCACGATTTATTCCTGCCTGCCTATGAAGAAGTCATCAAGGCATCGCATGCCTTTAACCTGCTTGATGCGCGTGGCGCGATTTCCGTAGCTGAACGGCAGCGCTTTATTGGGCGGGTGCGAGGCTTGGCCCGTACCGTGGCGCAGGGCTATGCGGGGGTGGAATCATGAGCGATATGCAACCGCTATTGATTGAAATCGGTGTGGAAGAAATCCCTGCCGGTGCGGCACTAGGCATGGGCAATGAGCTGCTTATAAAACTTGATCAATTACTAAATGATGGTGGTTTTGCACCTGAAAACCTTCGCCTGGGGATCACTCCAAGACGCCTGCTTATCCATGCAACTGGCTGTTATTTAACACGGCCTGATTACAATGAAGAAATTTGGGGGCCTCCTGAAAATGTTGCATTTAAAGAGGGTGAACCAACCAAAGCAGCCGAAGGGTTTGCCCGCAAGTCGGGTTTAAAGGTATCTGATTTTGAGCTTGCCGATAAAGGTGATGGCAAAGTAAAATATATACGTGCAGTTGTGCCTCGCAAAGGGCTGAAAGCAGTAGATGTATTGGCCAAAGCCATGCCGGGGATATTGCGTAGGCTGCCAAGCCCGAAGCAGATGCAATGGCAGGACGGCGACAACCGCAAAGATGGCTTCATCCGCCCGATCCGCTGGATTGTGGCAAGGCTTGGCGATGAGGTGATTCCGTTCGAATTTGCCGGTATTCAGGCCGGTAAAATCTCCTGTGCCCATCGCATGTGTGCCGATGCCAAAGGCGAAATCAGTGTGGATGATCCGTTTGGCTGGCTGAAGGAACGCATGGTCGTGGCGAACCGGGAACAACGTAAGGCAAGTATCGTGGAAGGTTTGGGCAAAGCCGCCAGCGCAGCCGGTGTGGTGCTGGTCGAAGATGACGAACTGGTCGAGGAAGTCACCGACCTAACTGAATGGCCGCATGTCATTACAGGGCATTATCTGGATGCATTCCTGAAGCTGCCCATTGAGGTCAGCCGTATCGAACTAAAGCATCACCAACGCTGTTTTTCGACCAAAGACAACGCTGGCAATCCATCCAATGTGTTTTTTGCGGTTGCCAATATCAAATCCAAAGATCCCGCCGCCGTCGCGCACGGCAACGAGCGCGTCGTCAATGCGCGGCTGGCCGATGCCATGTTCTTTTTCGAACGCGACCCGAAAGAAACATTGGAGGCACGCGTTGAAAAACTGTCCGAAATCGTTTTTCAGGATGGGCTCGGCATGGTTGGCGATCAGGTGCGCCGCTTGCGTGGATTTGTGCTGGATAATGCTGAAAAACTCGGCGTGGATGCCAATGCCGCACAACGCGCCGCCTATCTATGCAAGTCCGATTTAACCACAGGTCTGGTCGGTGAATTTCCGGAATTGCAGGGCTATATGGGCGGCATCTATGCCGGTGTCGATGGCGAAAGCGGTGAAGTTTCCCAAGCCATTGCCGAGCATTATGCACCAACCGGCGCTGATGACGCGCTTCCGGAAAGCGCTATTGCCCGGGCTATCGGTGTGGCTGAGCGCGCGGACAAACTGCTTGGATATTTTCATCTGGGGCGTATTCCGACAGCGACGACCGACCCTTTCGGTTTAAGGCGTGCCGCTATCGGCCTTGTGCGTCTGCTATCGGATGAAAAGATGCCTATTAACATGACTCTGCCCCAAGTCCTTGAGGAGGCAGGAAAGCAATGGAGCCAGCAACGTGTCACGATCACGACCAGTGATGAAACGCGTCAGGCCGTCTTTGAGTTTATCCGTGGCCGCTATCTGGGGATATCCAAGGTTTTCGGTGTTTCACGCGCTGCGCTTGATGCGGTGATGGAGGCTAGGGTGAGGATGCCTTTATACCAGCATGTGGCCGTAGGACGCCTGCTAACCGGCTTTGCCGATTCTGAAATTGGCCGGGCTGTAGCTGCCGCGAATAAACGTATCGCAAACATTTTGAAGAAGGCCGGCGATGTTTCTGATGAGATGAATGAAGCCCTGCTGGTTGAGCGTGCTGAACGCGCCCTGTTCGATGCTTTAAAACATGTGGAATCTTCATTCCCTGAGAAGCCGGACGAACAGTTGAGTATGCTGGCAAGCTTGCGTGAACCGATTGACACCTTCTTTGATGAAGTCATGGTGATGACGGATGATGAAGCCGTTCGCAACAACCGGCTGGCCCTGCTTTCCCGCCTGCGCACTCTTTTCCTCAATCTGGCGGATGTGTCCCGCCTGTGATATCCGTTCTTGGCCTCTGGACTATCTGATACGCTGATCGGACTGATGGCGGCCTGGCTGTTGCTGGCCGGTGCATCGCTGTGGGCGCACAGGCAAGGCCTGGGGCTATCCCGTTCCATGCTTGTGGCTTCGCTGCGCGGCCTTGTCCAGTTGCTGGCTCTGGCTCTTGTGCTGCACTGGATTTTCGATATCCAGTCGCATGTTCTTCAGGCATTGCTGATATTGGGGTTCTGTATTCTGGCCGGCCATAACAGTGCCGGGCATTTTTCCAGGGGCTCTGCGGCCGGTAAGGACAGGCATCCGCGTGAGGCATGGATGGCCAGCAGTATCGGGCTGGCCTGTGCCTGTGCGGCGACCCTGCCGTGGCTGGCATTTTCCGGAGCGATTGATAACAGCACCCGTGCGCTGGTGCCGCTGGGCAGCATGGTGGCGGCCAATGGCATGAATGCGATATCCATCATGTTCGAACGTATGAAATCAGGCGCCCTGGCCGGTGAAGGCATGCGCATGGCAATGATCCCGACCATTGATACACTGCGCGTCGTCGGACTGGTGCATATGCCCGGTATCTTTGTCGGCATGGTGCTGGCCGGCAGCCCGGCGATGCAGGCAGCAAGTGCTCAATTGGTGATTTTGTACATGATTGTGGCATCCAGCTTTACGGCGTGTATGGTTAGTTTTCTGATGTTGAATCACTGGCAGAAAAAACAGGCCTCCGGCGGGCAAATATGAGATTGAAGCGGCTCGAACTCGCCGGCTTCAAATCCTTTGTTGATCCCACAAAAATCGAGCTGGGCGAAGGGGTAACGGCCATTGTCGGCCCCAATGGCAGCGGCAAATCGAATATCATCGATGCGCTGCGCTGGGTTCTGGGCGAACATTCGGCCAAGCATCTGCGCGGCGGCGTCATGGATGACCTGATTTTTCAGGGCTCGGATACGCGAGCACCGGTCGCCATCTGCGATGTGGAACTGACCTTTTCCATTGCGCAGGGCGAACTACCCAGCCCCTATCATGAAATGGATGAAATCCGCATTCGCCGGCGCATGACCCGGGAAGGCGGTTCCGATGCATTCATTAATGGCAAAATGGTGCGCCTGAAAGATGTCGTGGACCTGTTTCTCGACACGGGCATTTCCACCCGCGCCTATGCCATCATCGAGCAGGGTGCAATTGCGCGTATGGTGACGGCCAAGCCGGAAGAGCGTCGTACGATCTTCGAGGAAGCGGCCGGCGTGATGAAATACCGCTCCCGGCGTCGTGAGGCTGAGCGGCGTATGAAAGATACACGACAGAACCTTGAGCGTGCCGTTGATTTGCTGGAAGAAGTGCGCAGCCAGTGCCGCAGTCTGAAGCAGCAGGCTTCCCGGGCAGAGCGCTTCAGGAAAATGCAGGATGAATTTACCCGTATGCAGTCCGTCAGTCTTGGTCTGCGCTATCGTTCCATGCAGGAAAAATTTGCTGCTATTGAGGCTCAGCTGCAGGAGGCCCGGCAGGCTGAGGCCGCTTCACAGGCGGCTTTGAACGCGGCTGAAAAGCAGGTGGTTGAAGTGCGCGACAAACTCGGTGCACATGAGACAGAGGCCCAGAAGGTTCAGGATCGATTGCGCCAGGCCGAGCAGCAGCGTGCCGGGCTGCAGCAGCAGGCAGAACGTCAGGCCGGCGAGCGCCGCCTTCTGGCGGAACGTAAAGTGGCTTTGCAACAGCGCCTGGAAGAGGCCGAGAAAACGCTGGCGCGACTGACGGGCGATATTGAAGAGGCGGAAAAACATCTGGCCGAACAGGATGATGCCGAATTGCAGGCCTCCAAACGTGATGCGGCGGAAGCTCTGGACACAGCCGAGCGGCAATATCATCAGCAGGTCAAGCTGCGGGATGAAAAACTGGCTGATTATGAACGTCTGCGCCAGAGCGGTGCACAGGCCGAACAGCAGAAGCAGAAGGCGGAAGCATCGCTGGCGCGACTGGCAGAACGACATACGCAACTGGAGAATAAACAGCAGGGACTGAAACAGCTGCTTGCCGAGAATGCAGAGCTTGCAAAGCAGGCGGATCAGCAGATGCATGCGGCGGTGGCTGCGAACGACAGTGCAGCCGAAGAACTTGAACAAGCACAGGCAAAACTGGATCGCTGTCGAACGAAGCGTGAGTCAGCGAGTGAGGCGATGGCGAGTCAGGAAGATGCCCTGCGTGAATTGCGTGGAGTTGTGCAGGAGTTGCGCGGACGCACACGGAATCAGGATGTGCCGGAAGAGTTGCGCGATGCCATGCGCGCCCGAGGTGCTGTGTGGATGGATGAGTCGCTGGATGTGCCCAAGGGGCTGGAAGCGGCTGTTGCCGCGGCGTTGCGCGGGCGTTCGGCCGATGTACGCATTCCGGTTAACCCGGATCTGACTGGCTGGCAGGGCTTATTGAAGAAATCCGCTGATGCGCCTGTAGCCCTGTTTACCGGGCAGGCTGCAGATTCGGCGAGTGTGGATACTTCGCTGGCCCATGCCATGAATATGGCTGATAAGCATCCGCTCTATGATGTGTTTGCCCAGGTTGCGCTGGTGGATGATATTATTGAGGCACATGGTGCATCGCAGTGTTGTGTCAGTCGTGATGGCTGGCGCTATGAAGCCGATGGATGGGTGATTCCGCCGGCCGGTAATCGCACCGCCAGTCGCCTGACGGTACAGCGGAAGCTGCGCGACAATGAGGCCATGCTTGAGAAGCTGGAGGCATCGGTTGTGACCGTGCAGCAGCAGTTTGCCGCCGCGGAACAGGCACTGGAGCAGCAACAGCAGGTTTGGCAGCAGGCACATCTGGCCGCCACCAGAGCTGAAAGCGATGTGCATGCAGCCAGGGCAGCTGTCGAGCGCCTGCAGACCGAAGGCATGGCTCTGGCTGAGCGGCAACAACGCATCAGCGCCGATTTACAGGAGACTGAGCAGGAGCGCAGCCATTGGACGGAGCAGATCGATCAGGCCGGCGAGATTGATCAGGATAAACTGCAGGCGGCACATCAGGCACTGGAGCTGCAGAATGCCGAGGTCGCACAGGCTGAACAGACGCGTAACCAGAACCGCAACCAGTTGGCCCATGCCGAGCAGACACTGGCCCTGTTTGCTCAGGCAAGAGAAACCATGCAGCGGGATCAAATGCGCCTGCTGGCTGAGCAGGAGCGTGTCCGCCAGCAAATGCTTCAGGATGAGCAACGCTTGCAGGAAGCCGATCATGCGTTGACGGAGGCAGCCCGTCAGGAGGGGCTGGATCAGGAGTTGTCAGAGGCAGCCCGCTCCGTCGATGAGGCACATCAGCAGTTAAACAGCGTGCGCCAGCAGGGCCATGCCCTGCAGCAACAGACGCATGAAGTCGAGCGAAGCGAACGTCTGGCTCGTCAGCAGCATCAGCAGGTTTCGGAGCGCAGGCAGGCGAGCGAGGTCAGTCAGGCCCAGGAGGCGGCTCGCTTACAGGATCTGAATGATGAGATTATGCAGCGCTGCCAGCTGAGCCCCGATGCGTTGCTGCAGAAGATTGATATGATGGAAGAGCTCGACGATGCTGAGGCTATTCTCAATCGCTCGCGCGAACTGGAAGACCGGATTGGGCGCTTCGGGCCGGTTAATTTGCTGGCCATTGATGAGTATGAGCAAGCTTCTGAGCGTGAGACATTTCTAGCCGAGCAGGCTGCAGATCTCGAATCCAGTCTGGTGACGCTGACCGATACCATTACCCGAATTGATCGCACCACCCGGCAGCGTTTCCGCGAGGTGTTTGATCAGACCAATGCAATCTTCCAGAAAACCTTTCCGACCCTGTTCGGCGGAGGCCGGGCCGAATTGCGGCTGGATTCCGACGATATTTTGACGGCCGGTGTCGAGGTGATTGCCCAGCCGCCCGGTAAACGTTTGCAGGATGTAACGCTGCTCTCTGGTGGTGAGAAGGCTCTGACAGCCGTGGCGCTGGTGTTCTCCATTTTCCAGATCAAACCGGCGCCGTTCTGTGTCCTTGATGAGGTTGATGCACCGCTTGATGATGCCAATGTCGGCCGCTTTGGCGATATGGTGCGTGAGCTGGCTGGCCGGGTGCAGTTTCTTTCCATCACCCATAACCGTATCACGATGCAGCAGGCCGACCGGCTGGTCGGTGTATCCATGCCTGAGCCGGGTGTATCCCGTATTGTGTCCGTTCACCTTGAGGCCGTTCCTCACTAATGCTCTGACCGGATGGCTAAGGCGTCATCATACGGGTTAAAATACCATAACTTGACGCTTTGACGCGTGCCGCTGACAATGCGCGGCCTGCTTTTACTGGCAGCTGTCTGACATATGCACCCTTAGCTCAGCTGGATAGAGCGCTGCCCTCCGAAGGCAGAGGCCAGAGGTTCGAATCCTCTAGGGTGCACCATTTTGAGATGAGACTAGGCACTGCAGTTCGTGGATGTCCTGGCTTTCATCTTGAGACACTTGCAACTATTAGTAATTCATCCCTACTGATTCCGGCCGTATGTTGATGAACTCTTATTTCAGTAATGATGTGCGCAGATAAGCTTTTACGAGTTATGGTTGCCTAGCCCCCCCATCCGGTATCTCCTTCCAATGTTGTGCATATCCACACGCCCTCAATATAATTTATTCTCACCGGCGAGTTTTGATAAACCCATACAAGCGCATCCTCTCTGTCTTGTGCGTTGTTCTCCAAACCAAACGGGCTTCCCACCTCCGAATCCTTCATTCTTACATAATCGACAGCAGCACAGATAGCCTCCAATCGAGTGGGATATAAAGTATCATTCATTGCCAAATTCTTTGCATGTTCTAATGATCTTCATGACACTCCTCGTTCACTCCGACCAACGCGACCTTACCGTGCGCCAAAGGGGCGCATCTTCTGCAGGATGCGGTGACCCATCTTCTGATGCATTAAAGCCATGAATACATGCCCTCCGATCAGCGCCCACATCAGCCCGACCAGCGATTCATGCACCTCACCGACCATCTCGATCAACTCCGTCTGTGCGCCATGCTCATTCCAGCCGAAATACAATGCCAGGCCCGTTAATGCCAGACCTGTCGCTGTCAGAATCATCGCCCCATGCATCGTTTTGGCAATCGCATCATGATCGGATGGTTCCGGAAGTTCACCTTTCAACCACATCTTCGGTTCGGTGCGCACATCCTTGACCAGCTCTTCACGACCTTCCCTGTACAGCCATGGAAACAGGATGCGCCAGTTGGCGCCCTGAGCCGAGGATGCTGCCATCAGCCAGCGCAGTAACAGCACAACCGCCAGAGTCAGGCCGAGAATTTCATGAATCTCAAACAGGCCTTCATCTTCTTCGGCCTGTGCTGCGGCTGCATGCCCTTCATGCGCAAAGGCCGGTGTCACCAGGCTGGCCGTCACCTGCGCCTCCGGATGCTCACCGCCGGGAACATCCATCAGCTCGCCAACAGCCAGCTGCAAGGTCAAAAACAGTGCCAGAATAAGATGCATCCAGCGAATTGATACTGCATATTCCATATTAGCTCCTGTTGGTCACTTCAATGTGTACGGGCACAGTCCTGATGCTGTCTCTAGTCATCAGCCCTGTCTCAATCGTACTTGCGACCGGCCAGCGCCTCCATGCGCAGGCGCAATGCATTCAGTTTGATGAAGCCGCCGGCATCGTGCTGGTCATAAGCGCCCTGATCATCTTCGAAGGTACACAGGCGCTCGTCAAACAGTGATTCATCGGAACGGCGGCCGACAATATCAACATTGCCCTTGTATAACTTCACCCGTACATCACCGTTCACAACCGTTTGCGAGGCATCAATGGCCTGCTGGAGCATCACGCGTTCAGGCGCAAACCAGAAACCGTTGTAAATCATCTTCGCGTAGCGCGGCATCAGCTCGTCTTTCAGATGCGCCGCTTCACGATCCAGCGTAATGGATTCGATGGCCCGATGCGCCCTGAGCATGATCGTGCCGCCCGGCGTCTCGTAGCAACCGCGTGATTTCATGCCGACGAAACGGTTCTCGACAATGTCGATACGGCCAATGCCATGCTTGCCACCAATCCGGTTCAGCCCGGCCAGTACTTCAGCCGGTGTCATGGCCTTGCCATTGATAGCAACGATATCGCCGCCCTGATATTTGAGTTCGATATATTCCGGCTCGTTCGGGGCCTGTTCAGGCGAGACGGACCAGCGCCACATATCATCCGACGGCTCGCACCATGGGTCTTCCAGATCATAGCCTTCGTAGGATATATGCAGCAGATTCGCATCCATCGAATAGGGTGATTTGGAGCCTTCGCGTTTGCGTTCAACCGGGATACCGTGCTTCTCGGCAAAATCCAGCATATCCTCACGCGACACCAGATTCCACTCGCGCCAGGGGGAAATCACCTTCACATTCGGCTTCAGGGCATAAAAGCCCAGCTCGAAACGAATCTGATCATTGCCTTTGCCTGTGGCGCCGTGCGATACCGCGTCTGCGCCCTCGGCATCGGCGATCTCAATCATGCGCTTGGCAATCAATGGCCGTGCAATGGAGGTGCCGAGCAGATATTCACCCTCGTAGATCGCATTGGCGCGAAACATCGGGAATACATAATCACGAGCGAAATCTTCCCGCATATCCTCGATATAGATCGATGATACACCGCCCGCCCTGGCCTTGGCGCGAGCTTCCTCGACCTCTTCACACTGCCCCAAATCAGCAGTAAAGGTTACCACCTCACAATCATAGGTGTCCTGCAACCACTTCAGGATAATGGAGGTATCCAGACCTCCGGAGTAAGCCAGTACAGCCTTTTTAACATCAGACATGAAATCCTCGCGATTGAAATCATTCCGCATCATGGCGGGCGACGCAGACTACACGCGTGCAGCCGGGCTTTCCACGCGGTTTTTATGACGTGTGTTTTGCATCCTTGTCGGCGAGCAGAAACTCCAGCAGCGCCTTTTGCGCGTGCAGCCGGTTTTCCGCCTCCTGCCAGACCACCGACTGCGGCCCGTCGATGACGGCTGCCGCCACCTCTTCGCCGCGATGTGCCGGAAGGCAGTGCATAAACAGAGCCTCCGGCTTTGCATGCGCCATCACCTTTTCGCTTACCATGAAGCCCTTGAATGCCTTTTCGCGCTCAGCCTGCTCCTCTTCCTGACCCATGGAGGCCCAGACATCCGTAGTGACTAAATCTGCGCCTTCCGCCGCCGATACCGGATCATCGCTCAGGCGTACCTTCGCCCCCAGAGCCTGCGCCGCCGACAACAGTTTCTCATCCGGGCAATAGCCAGCCGGACAGGCAATCTTCAGATCATAGCCGAAGGATACCGCCCCGTTGATCCACGAATGCGCCATATTGTTGCCGTCACCGATCCAGGCCACTGTCTTGCCTTCAATAGAGCCTCGCTGCTCTTCATAGGTAAATACATCGGCAAGAATCTGGCAGGGGTGTGTCAGATCGGTCAGGGCATTGATCACCGGCACAGATGAATACTTGGCAAAGCGTTGCACCGTCTCGTGGTCGAAGGTACGTATGGTGATCGCATCCACCATACTGGAAAGTACACGCGCAGAATCCTCGACCGGCTCACCGCGACCAAGCTGCGTCGTGTCTGAATGCAGGAACAACGCATGTCCGCCCAGCTGATACATGCCCACCTCGAAAGACACGCGGGTACGCGTACTGGCCTTGTCGAAAATCATACCCAGCGTCTTGCCTGCCAGGACATGGTGCAACTTTCCCTGCCTGAGTTTGCGCTTGATCTTGGCTGCGCGCTTGAGGATATACCTTGCCTCAAGCGGCGAAATATCCAGCAGCGTTACAAAATGTCTCATGATTCCACTCCGGTGAAAACGGTTTCCAATATGCCCAGTGCCTCGCTGATTTCTGTGGCGCTGACATTCAGCGGCGGCAACATCCGCAGTACCCTGGGCCCGGCCGGCAGCACCAGCATTCCGGCATCGCGACAGCCGGCTATTACCGGAGCAACCTCGATGGCACAGCCCAGCCCCAGCAACAGGCCCTGTCCACGCACATCATGAATCCAGCTGCACTTGGCGCACAGCACTTCAAGCCCGGCATGCAACTGCGCACCGCGTTCTGCCACATTCAGCAGCAGGCCATCCTCTTCCATCACCGCAATCACGGTCAGTGCTGCCGTACAGGACAGCGGATTGCCCCCGAAGGTGGAACCATGCGTGCCCGGCCCGAAAGACTCGGCCACCTTTTCGGTCGCCAGCAGCGCACCAATCGGTACACCGCCGCCCAGGCCCTTGGCCAGCGTCAGGATATCCGGCTGGATGCCGGCATGCTCGAAGGCGAACATCGTACCTGTACGGCCCATACCGGTCTGGATTTCATCCAGGATCAGTAAAGCGCCCTTATCATCACACAGTTTCCGTACCGCCTTAAGGTATTCCGTTGTGGCCGGATTCACACCGCCCTCGCCCTGCAGCGGTTCAAGCAAAACAGCCGCTGTATCGTCACCCATGGCAGCTTCAAGCGCTGCAATATCGTTTAACGGCACATGTCTAAAACCCGGCGGCAGCGGATCAAAGCCCTGTTTAACCTTCTCCTGCCCGGTTGCGGTCAGGGTGCTGAGCAGCCGCCCGTGAAATGACTGGGTCGCTGAAATAATGCCGCGCCGGGCAGAGCCCTGATCGAAAAAGAACTTGCGTGCCAGCTTGATCGCACCCTCATTGGCCTCCGCCCCTGAGTTGCTGAAAAACACCCGCTCCAGACCTGACAGCCCGGCCAGCTTTGCTGCCAGCTGTTGCTGTTTCGGGATATGAAACAGATTCGAGCAGTGCAGCATGGTGCCGGCCTGCCCGGCAATCGCAGCCGCAAGCTTCGGATGTGCATGGCCCAGCGTATTAACGGCAATACCGGAAATGAAATCGAGATAGTCCTTGCCTGCATCATCCCAGACCCGGCTGCCCACGCCATGTACCAGCGTTAACGGATAGCGTGCATAGGTATTCATCAGTGCGTTCTTTGTGACATCCATCCGGCAAGTGTAAGTGAGGCTTGCGCGATACGCATCCATTTGTATGACTGTGCCCTCGTTTGTATGGCTGGCGGCAAGTGCTAGACTGGCGGCATGACATTTCTGACCCAGCCCACACGCACGCGTATCAAGGTTTGCGGCATCACCCAACTTGAGGATGCGCTGGCCGCCTCCCGCATGGGTGTCGATGCGGTCGGCTTTGTGTTTTATCCCAAATCGCCGCGCTATATCGAACCGATGCGGGCCGCTGCCATCATCCGGGAGCTGCCGCCCTTCGTTTCCGCCGTGGGCCTGTTCGTCAATCCCGCCCAGCAGGAGCTCAATCAGGTGCTGGAATCCTGCCCGATCGGCGTCATACAGCTACACGGTGATGAATCTCCGGAATTCTGTCAGGCGCAGGCCAGGCGCGTCATCAAGGCTGTACCCGTACATACCGCCGACAACCTGAAAAAGGCCCGCCACTACCCCTGTCCTGTGCTGCTCGATGCCAGGGCCCCGGCCGGCGTTTATGGCGGCACCGGCGAAACATTCGACTGGTCGCTGCTGGAAGGGTTTACCCACGATTATCCCCTGACCCTTGCCGGCGGATTGAGCATTGATAATGTACGCGCCGCTCTGTCTGTACGGCAGTGGTTCGCGCTGGATGTGTCCTCAGGCGTAGAACAGTCCCCCGGCATTAAAGATACAGGCAAAATGCAGGCTTTTGTGCATGCCGTGAATACATATCAGAGCAAGCAGCCCAGCCTCGCTTAATTACCACTCAAGGAGCATATGTGAGCACATCCCGTCCAGACGATATCCGCCTGCAATCCGATATGCATTACAACCTGAACATTGAGCACATGCCCGATGCCGGCGGCCATTTCGGGCGTTTTGGCGGGCGCTTTGCCGCCGAAACCCTGATGCGCCCATTGAAGGAAATCGAGGATGCCTTTTTTGAAGCATGGAGCGACCCCACCTTCCATGCCGAGCGCATCGATCTGTTGAAGAATTATGTCGGCAGGGCTACGCCCCTCTACCATGCAAAGCGTCTGTCCAGGGAAAACGGCGGCGCCCGGATTTACCTGAAACGTGAAGATCTGAATCACACCGGCGCGCATAAAATCAACAACACCATTGGCCAGGGCCTGCTGGCCCGGCGCATGGGTAAAAAGAAGGTGCTGGCCGAGACCGGTGCCGGCCAGCACGGCGTGGCCACCGCCACCGTTGCCGCCCTGTTCGGCATGCAGTGCGATATCTATATGGGACGTGAGGATGTCGAACGCCAAATGCCAAATGTGCTGCGTATGCGCCTGCTCGGGGCCAACGTTATTCCGGTGAATTCAGGCACAGCGACATTGAAAGATGCAGTCAATGAGGCGCTGCGCAACTGGGTGGCCTCCTGCGAGGATACATTTTACATCTTCGGCACCGCTGCCGGACCGCACCCGTTTCCACTGATGGTGCGGCAGTTCCACGCTGTCATCGGACAGGAGGCACGGGCCCAGATCATTGAGCAGGCCGGGCGTCTGCCGGATGTGGCCGTGGCCTGTGTCGGCGGCGGCTCCAATGCCATGGGCATGCTGCATCCATTCCGTGATGATCCGGTAAAACTGGTGGCTGTTGAAGCAGCCGGACACGGCCTGGAATCCGGCGAACATGCCGCGTCGCTGGCAGCCGGAAAACCGGGCATTCTGCACGGCAACCTCACCTATCTGCTGGAAGATATCGAAGGCCAGATTCAGGGTACGCACAGTATTTCAGCCGGGCTTGATTACCCGGGCGTTGGCCCGGAACTCGCAGACATGCTGGAAACCAAACGCCTGACCCTGGATGCCGCCACAGATGATGAGGCATTGGCCTCCCTGCAGCTGCTTACCCGTACGGAAGGCATTATCCCGGCGCTGGAATCCAGTCACGCTCTGGCCGCCGGCCTGCGTATCGCCGGCAGCATGAATCAGGATGAAATTGTCGCCATCAACCTTTCCGGACGAGGCGACAAGGATATGAACACTGTATTCAAATATCTCGGCTGGGTGGAGAATACGTCATGAGCGAGGCCAATATCCGTTCTCCCCGACTTCGCGAAGTATTCAGGCGCTGCCACAGCGAAGACCGCAGCGCCCTGATCGGTTACCTTACGGCCGGCGACCCGGACCGGGAAACCAGCCTCACACTGTTGCAGGCCCTGGCTGCGCAAACGGACATCCTTGAAATCGGTATGCCGTTCTCCGACCCGATGGCCGACGGCCCGGTTATTCAGGCCGCCAGTGAGCGCGCGCTGGCAGCCGGTGCACATACCGAGGATGTATTCACCCTGACCAGAGCGGTGCGCGAGGCACATCCTGATCTCGGTATTGTACTGATGGGATACGCCAATATCCCATACGCGATGGGCTTTGATGCCTTTGCTAAAAAGGCCAAAGAAAGCGGCGCCGATGGCGCACTGCTTGTCGATATCCCGCCTGAGGAAGGGGCTATTTGCGACGATGCGCTTGCCGCTCACGATCTGGATCGCATCCTGTTACTCTCGCCGACCTCGCCCGATGAACGAATCCATCTGGCCTACGCCAAAGGCAGCGGCTTCATTTATTATGTATCCCTGACCGGTATTACCGGCGCAGATATGGGTGATATGAGTGAAATTCGGGACAAAGTCATGCATATCAAAGAACTCGGCAATCTGCCTGTATGCGTTGGCTTCGGCATCAAAACCCCTGCACAGGCCGCCCAGGTCGCAGCCTTCTCGGATGGCGTGGTCGTTGGCAGCCACTTTGTCGCCCAGATTGCCAATGCCACCAATACTTGTGGGATATGTGATTCCGTGTCATCCTCTGCTGAAGAAATGCGGCAAGCAATTGCCGCAGCCACTTAAAACAGGAGGCGTGGTTGAAGATCAAGGTTCTGGGTTGCTACGGGGGGCAGTTGCTTGGCTTCCACCTGACCTCGTTTCTGGTCAACGATTCGATCCTGCTTGATGCAGGTTCACCCACCGAAGCCCTGTCTCTGGAAGAGCAGCACAGCATCCGCCACATCTGCCTGTCCCATACCCATCTGGATCACATCAAGGATATTGCATTTCTGGCCGACAACCGCTCGCTCAAACGCCTTGGCGGCACAAAAGCAAACCGCAGCATCACCATTCACAGCCTGCCGGAGAACCTGGAGACGCTGAAAGAGCATTTCCTCAATAACAGCATCTGGCCGGATTTCACCATCATCCCTTCCGCGGACGATCCGATTCTGAAACTGGCTCCCATTGAATCCGAGGTGAGCTTTGAAATTGACGGCGTCACCATCACCCCGATCATGGTGAATCATCCGGTGCCGTGTACGGGCTTCCTGCTTGATCAGGACGGTATGCAATTCATCTATACAGCCGACACCGGAGCCACCGACCGCATCTGGGAAATTGCCAATGCACAAACCAATCTGCAGGGCATCATCATGGATTGCTCGTTCCCCAATGCCTATCAGCATCTGGCCGATATCAGCGGCCATCTGACGCCCAATGGCATGATCAAGGAACTGGAGAAATTCGAGGCCCTGAGTGATGTTCCGGTCTACCTGTATCACATGAAGCCGGAGAGTCTGAATATCATGACGGCCGAGGTGGAAAAACTGAAACTGCCACACCTGCGTATGCTGACACAGGTTGATGAGCTTCTATTCTGAGTGAAAAGGCCCTACTTATGAGCTGGTTTACCCGTCTGATCGAAAGCCCCAAAAACATCCTGAAATCGGATGCTTCCGGCACGCCTGAAGGCCTGTGGGTAAAATGCCCGAGCTGCAGTGAAGCGCTGTACAATAAGGAATTGCTGCGCGGACATATGGTCTGTTCAAAGTGCGGTCACCATTTACGCATGCGTGCCGCCCAGCGAGCCGAGCTGCTGTTTGATGCCGACAGTTTTGAAGAACTGGACACGTCGCTGCGCTCTCTTGATCCGCTGGAGTTCAAGGATAAAAAACGCTACCGGGATCGTATCCGCGATGCCGCCAAGAAAGCCGGAGCGGAAGACTCGGTACGCAACTTCCTTGGCGATATCCAGGGGCGCACCGTATCCACGTCCATTTTCGAATTCGCCTATATGGGCGGCAGCATGGGGGCGGTTGCCGGTGAAAAGATTGTTCTGGGCATGGAACGGGCTATCGAACGCAACTGCCCGTATCTGCTGGTCACCGCTTCCGGGGGTGCACGCATGCAGGAGGGTGTGCTGAGCCTGATGCAAATGGCGAAGACATCGGCCTCTGTAAACAGACTCAATCAGGCCAGATTGCCCTTTATCTGCCTGCTGACCGACCCGACCATGGGTGGCGTTTCAGCCTCCGCCGCCTGGCTGGGTGATGTGATTATCGCCGAGCCCGATGCATTGATTGGCTTTGCCGGTCCGCGCGTCATTCAGGAAACGGTGGGCCAGAAGCTGCCGGAAGGGTTCCAGCGCTCCGAATTCCTGCTCGAGCATGGATTGATTGATGCCGTTGTGGATCGCCGTGAGCTGACAACCTATCTGGCCACCCTGCTCTCGCACCTGACCCATCGCCCTTATCGTCAAGCGAACAGTTAGGGCCTCCCGGAACGTTCAATCACTAAGCCGTCGACCATCGAGGCATGGCTGGCTGATCTGGGGCAACCGGCAGCGGATCGGGACTACAGGCCCGGCCACGAACGCCTGCTGGCCCTGCTGGCCGATCTGCCACTGCATAAGCCCGGATTGCGCATTCGCATAGCCGGCACCAATGGCAAGGGATCAACAGCCTTTATGCTGGCCCATGCCCTGCAGGCGTCAGGCTTTACAGTCGGCCTGTATACTTCCCCGCACATCCTGCGCTTTAACGAGCGCATCCGCATCGACCTTGAGCCGATCTACGATCATGGCTTGTACCGTCAGCTGGAGGCCGTCATGCCCAAGGCAAAAGCCTGTGGTGCATCCTATTTTGAAACCGCTACCGCACTGGCTTTAAAATATTTCAGCGAACAGCATGTTGATATCGAGATCCTCGAAGCCGGCGTCGGGGCACGCCTGGATGCTACGAATGCCGTACCTGCCGATGTCGCCCTGATCACACCCATCGCCCTGGACCATCAGGCATGGCTGGGAGAAAGTATCAGGGAAATTGCAGCCGAAAAAGCATATGTTGCAAGCGGATGCAGTCTGGCTCTTTCCGCATGGCAAACTCCGGAGGTCGCCGAAGTCTTACATGACACATCTATGGATATCGAATTCGCAGCCCCCGATGCATGGCAGAAAGAGCTTGCTGCTGCCGGAGTGCACCAGCGTATCAATGCGGGACTGGCGTATCGGGCATGTGTACGCATATCTGAATCACTACTGCCCGAACTGAAGCTGAATATGGCTCAACAGGGCATTGCCGAAGCAGTCATTCCCGGACGCCTGGAACAGATCCGCATCGGCAATGCACAGGTATGGCTGGATGCAGCCCATAACCGGCATGCCGTTGAAGCTCTGCTGCCGGTACTTTCCCAGCTTTCCGACCCGTTCGATGCCATCATTGTCCGCACCCGGGAGGATCGTTCACTGGCCGATACGCTGGATTTGCTCAGACCGTACACCCGCAAGCTGATCGGCCATGAAGACCATGATCCGGATGCGTGGGACAGCCTGCGGCAGGCCATGGCCGATCAACCGGATGGGCGCTTTCTGGTCCTCGGCTCGTTCACCACTGTCGCCGCCATTCTTGAACAGCTCCAGAGCAAGGCCGGTCAGCATCGGAGCTGACAGCAAACATGTCTGCATTCTGTCTTGCAGAATAAAAGCTATGAATTGCATCCCGGTACACCCAAGCGGCCGCTCAGGCACTGATATTTAATCCAGCGTAAAGCCTCTGGCGCCGCGGCGCATGCCGAGCGGTCCGGTACGCGTCATCTCAATAAGGTGATAAGCCTCAAGGCTTGAAATAAAGGCATCCAGCTTATCGGCCTGACCGGTCAACTCGAGGATAATATAGCTATCGGCAGCATCCTCGATCACCTTGGCCCGCACCTCTTCGGCCAGAGCAATAATCGCATCATGACTGCCCGGTTCGGACTGCAGTTTGACCAGCAGCATTTCCCGCTCCATGTGAACCTCGTGCGAAATATCCTCGACCTTGATCACCGGAATCAGTTTGTTCAGCTGTTTTTTGATCTGCTCAATCACCCGCTCATCACCACGGGTCACCAGTGTCATCCGACTTACCGTTGCATCCAGGGTCGGCGCAACATTGAGGCTTTCAATATTATAGCCGCGCGCCGAGAACAGCCCCGCCACACGCGTCAACACACCGAATTCATTTTCCACCAGAATCGTAATGGTATGCCTCATGCCAGCACCATCTCATTCAGCGCTGCACCGGCAGGCACCATCGGATACACATTTTCCTCTTTGGATACCGCCACATCGACAATGACAAACCGACCGTCCACATTCAATGCCCTGTCCAAAGCGGCATCCAGCTCATCCAGCCGGTCCACGCGCAGGCCGATACCGCCGTATGCCTCTGCCAGTTTGACAAAATCGGGCAGTGAATCGAAATACGATTGCGAGTAACGGGATTCATAGAACATTTCCTGCCATTGGCGTACCATGCCCATATAACCGTTGTTCAGAATAATCACGACCACAGGCAGATTGTATTGAAATGCCATGGAGAGCTCCTGGCTGCACATCTGAATCGATGAATCGCCGGTAAAAACCACCACCTTCTCATCCGGTTTCGCAACCTGTGCGCCAATGCCTGCCGGTAAGCCATAGCCCATGGTGCCCAG
>JAJRTF010000046.1 GCA_021545585.1 Zetaproteobacteria bacterium | reverse complement strand
AGGCAGGACATCTTCGATTACATCGAAATGTTCTACAATCCCGTGCGCAGGCATGGTTATAATGGCAACCTCTCGCCAATCGAGTTCGAACGGCGATTCTACGAGAAGCTCAACAGGGTCTAGATAAATGGTGGCGATTCAAAGCTACTTTTCCTTTAATTACAGCCTGTAGCGTAGCTTTCTTGCAATCAGGAATGATCTCCGTGTAAACCCGGCCATCTCTCTCAAATACCCCGAACACAGGCTGCTTGCTCGTACCTCTGCCTCGTTTGAGTTTGCCATGAAAACCTCGAACGCGCTTAGCCCCGAAATACGATTCATCCACAACCTTGCCAACCAAGGCATCCTTTAATGCCTCCTGATGACGATAAATTGCCTTGCGAAACAGGCCATACCAGCGGTTGATTGTATTGCGATTCATACCCAGCAAAACAGCCGCCTGACTGGCTGTAATGTCCGCACAAAAACACAAAATTATTTTTCTGACACGGTAATCGCTTAACTTACTGTTCTTTAACACTATTCCAAACTAAACAGATCTTCCTGCTAGGCTAGAGCCATTGCTATTTAAGTCGCTCGGGTTATGCTTCATTCCCATTTTTCGGAGGCTTAGATGTCTGACGCGATTCACCATAACCTGATCATTCTTGGTTCCGGCCCGGCGGGCTATAGTGCTGCTATTTACGCAGCTCGCGCCAATCTGAAGCCGGTTATTATTCAGGGCATGCAGCCCGGAGGGCAGCTGACCACAACGACCGATGTGGACAATTATCCCGGCTATAAGGATGGCGTACAGGGTCCCGAAATGATGGAAGATTTCAAAGCTCAGGCTGAGCGTTTCGGAACACAGATTATCTGGGATCATATCAATGAGACGGATCTGTCATCGCGTCCCTTCCGTCTGAAGGGTGATGATGGCGAATACAGCTGCGATGCACTGATTATCGCTACGGGTGCTTCTGCCAAGTATCTTGGCCTGCCATCCGAGGAGGCTTTTGCCGGCCGCGGCGTGTCCGCCTGCGCAACATGTGACGGTTTCTTTTATCGCGGCAGGGATGTGGCTGTCGTGGGCGGCGGCGATACGGCCGTTGAAGAAGCCATTTATCTCGCCAACCTGTGCAACAAGGTGACGCTGATTCATCGCCGTGATGAACTGCGCGCTGAAAAAATCATGCAGGATAAATTACTGGCTACGGAAAATATCGAGGTGGCATGGAACAGTACGACAGAAGAAATTGTCGGCGATGATCAGGGTGTGACAGGTATTCGTCTGAAATCCACGCTGGACGGCAGCATTCGAGAATTACCCGTACACGGCGTGTTTATCGCCATCGGGCACAAGCCGAATACCGATTTCGTTGCGGGGCAACTGGATATGGATGATACCGGTTATCTGATCACCAGGGGCAAAACGACAGCAACGTCGGTGGATGGTGTATTTGCCGCCGGTGATGTGGCCGATCCTGTTTATCGTCAGGCGGTCACCTCCGCCGGTGAAGGATGCAAGGCGGCCCTTGATGTCGAACGCTGGCTTGGCACCCAGAGATAATTGAGCCAGCCTGAAACAGGCTGGTCGCAGCAGGCATAAAAAGCACTCCGTCAGGAGTGCTTTTCTGGTTTTTATACGTTGAAGCGGAAATGCATGACATCGCCGTCCTGTACGATGTAGTCCTTGCCTTCCAACCGCATTTTTCCGGCTTCCTTGGCTTTGGCTTCGCCGCCCAGCGATACGAAATCCTCGTAGGAGATGGTTTCA
Source organism: Zetaproteobacteria bacterium (assembly GCA_021545585.1). Lineage (GTDB taxonomy): Bacteria > Pseudomonadota > Zetaproteobacteria > Mariprofundales > Mariprofundaceae > JAJRVH01. The sequence continues at coordinate 18,626 of JAJRTF010000046.1, read as the reverse complement.
GCACGGATGAAACCCTTTTCGAAATCATTGTGAATCACGGCTGCCGCCTTCGGTGCAGTGTCGCCCCGGTGGATGGTCCAGGCACGCACCTCCTTGACCCCGGCGGTGAAGTAAGTCATCAGATCCAGCAGGTTGTACGCCTCACGAATTACCGTATTCAGACCCGGTTCGCTCAGACCCAGGTCGGCCAGAAATTCCTGTCTTGATTCGGCATCCATTTCCACCAGTTCAGATTCAATCTGGGCCGAAACAATGGCTACACGTGCGCCTTCTTCATCAGCAAAGGTGCGCACCTTTTCGACATGGATGTTGCCGTCGGGCAGGGACGCATCATCAACATTGGCGATATAGATCACGGGCTTGCCGGTCAGCAGGCAGAGACCCCGTAAGCCTTTCAATTCATCATGGCCGAGCTTCTGACGGCGAATCGTGATGCCGTCCTCCAGTCCTGTTAAAACCTTTTGCTGCAGCTCCAGCAGCGCCCGGGCATCCTTGTCGCCGGTTTTGCACTGCTTTTCAGTGCGCAGTATGGCTTTTTGAACGGTCTCCATGTCCTTGAGCATCAGTTCGGTATCGATGACCTCAATGTCGGATAATGGATCGATCTGACCGGAAACATGGGTGACATTCTCATCCTCAAAACAGCGCACTACATGGGCAATGGCGGAGCATTCGCGAATATTGGCGAGAAACTTGTTGCCCAGACCTTCACCGCTGGCTGCACCGGCAACCAGTCCAGCAATATCAACAAACTCTACCACGGCATGTTGTACCGCCTGCGGATTGACGATTTTCGCCAGTGCATCCAGGCGTGGGTCGGGAACTAGCACAATGCCGATATTGGGATCAATGGTGCAGAATGGATAATTCGCAGCCTCCGCCCCGCCACCGTTCAGGGCGTTAAACAGGGTGGATTTCCCCACGTTGGGAAGACCTACAATGCCGATACTTAATGCCATCTTAGTTCTCCTGATTGTAGGGCTTGAGGTCAGCCCTGCAGCTTTAAATGGATGTGATTGGCCGCCAGAGGAAGCTCACCGGCCATGATCCTGTCCCACTCGCCCAGCAGTACATCAAAGACGGCGGATTCGAAGGCGCGATCCTTTTCAGAAGCTTGCCCCAGCACCCAGGGTGTGACTTCCCCATGCTCGGGTCGGCCGATACCGATTTTAATACGGATGTAATCGCTGTCCGGTAAATGCTGATTAAGTGACTTCAGACCATTGTGGCCGCCGTGGCCGCCGCCTTTTTTTAGGCGAATCCTGCCGGCCGGAAGGTCGAGGTCATCATAGACAACGATGATTTGATTGGGGGCGACATCATAATAACGGGCTAACGGGCCGACTGCTTCCCCCGAGTTATTCATGAAGGTCTGCGGTTTGACGAGCAGGACTTTGCTGTCGCCTTGCTTCCATGTGGCAAGCTCGGCACGAAAACGAGGGGCTGCGTCAAAGCGCAGCCCCCTGGATTCAGCCAGCAGATCGAGAAAGCGAAAGCCGATGTTGTGGCGGGTTTTTCCATATTTTGAACCGGGGTTGCCCAGTCCGACGATCAGTTGCACTGCTGGAGATTATTCCTCGGCTGCGGCTTCGTCAGCTGTGGCTTCTCCGGCTTCTTCGCCGGCCTCAGACTCAACCGCTTCCGGTTCAGGCTCGGCCTTGGTTGGAGCAGCCAGGTTCAGGACAGTGAAGTTCACATCATGCAGAACTTCCGCGCCCTCCGGCAGCGGGATGTCTTCGATATGCACGGTGTCACCGATGTTCATTTCAGAGCAGTCGATTTCAATACTGTCAGGGATGGTGTCGGCGCGGCAGGTGATTTCCAGTACGTGACGTACGATATCGACCAGGCCGCCGGCAACAACACCCGGGCACTTTTCAGAGTTGATGGCAATGATCGGCACTTCCACGGTGACCGAATCGGAAGCGGATACGCGGAAGAAATCCAGATGGGTGACAGTATCCTTGACCGGATCCCACTGCGAAGCTTTCAGCAGTACGGTGTTTTTGCCGCGTGAGCCCTTGACCTTCACCTCCAGCATGGAGGTATGAAACTGTTCATCATTCAACTGTTTGGAGATAGTAAAGTAGTCCATGGAAATGGGCAGATCGGGCTTGTCGCCGCCATAAATAATTCCCGGAATTTTGCCTGTACGGCGCAAGCGGCGAGCTGCGCTGCGGCCGGATTCTTCGCGAAGCTCAGCTTCAACAACTAGATTGGACATAATATCCTCCTGTGAAAGTGAACCGACGGGTTGGCCCGTGACGGTTTGCATCCGCTAACAGGACGCAGGGCGGCGCAGTTTAGGGACTTTGCTCACTAATTCAAGCCGCTATTCGAGGGTTTGCAGCATCCAGAAAATGCGCTTGAAATATAAACGGCGATGCTTTTGACGCAGGCATCACAACGCCCGGAGCTTAATTATACAGGCTGCTGATAGAACGCCCGTCGTAGATACGACTGATGGCTTCGCCCATCAATGATGCAATCGAGATGGTGCGAACCTTGCCGGTAGCTATGATGTGTTCAGGCTGCTGGATGCTGTCGGTGATCACCAGTTCATGCAGGCCCGAGGCAGTGAGGCGTTCAGCGGCCGGGCCGGACAGTACGCCATGTGTGGCATAGGCGGACACACGGGTGGCGCCGCGCTCCAGCAGAGCCTCGACGGCATTGCACAGTGTGCCCGCTGTATCAACGATATCATCAATCAGGATACAGTGTTTACCTTCTACATCACCAATGATGTTCATGACCTTGGCGACATTCGGCGCCGGACGACGTTTATCGACAATCGCCATGTCCACATGCAGCCGGCTGGCCAGCGCACGGGCGCGGACAACGCCGCCGACATCGGGAGATACGACCATAACATCATCAAGGTTATTGATGGTTGCTGCGTCCTTGGCGAACAGCGGGGCGGCAAAGATATTATCCACCGGAATATCAAAGAATCCCTGAATCTGGGTGGCATGCAGATCGAGTGTCAGGATGCGGGTGACGCCGGCTGTGGTCAGCATATCGGCGACGAGCTTGGCTGATATCGGGGTGCGCCCGGCACTCTTTCTATCCTGGCGCGCATAGCCGAAATAAGGGATGACAGCACAGATGTTATGCGCTGATGCGCGCTTGGCGGCATCAATGAAAATAAGCACTTCCATCAGATTGTCATTGGCTGGAGCTGAGGTGCTTTGAATGAAGAAGGCATCCAGACCACGAATGGTTTCGCGGACCTGCATGAAAATTTCGCCATCGGAGAAACGCTGGATATACATATCGCCCTGCGGCAGGCCCATGTGCTTGCAAATGGCTTCGGTCAAGGGCGGGTTTGAGGTACCGGAAAACAGCCGCAGTTTTTTGTTGATCATGTGGTGATCACTCCTCTGGTCGGGTTGTTGTTAAACCTTTCCAAATATAAACCATACTGGCTGGGACGGCAGGATTCGAACCTGCGCATGACGGGATCAAAACCCGCTGCCTTACCGCTTGGCTACGTCCCAATTTGTACAACCTCAACCCTTCAGGGTCAACTTGCGCCGCTTCAATCCACCGGATGCCGCTCGACAAGCCTGCCGATATGTGTCCAGCTGGCCAGATCCGATGTTCGCACTGCATCGGCGATTGCATCTGCCTGCTGTCTGTCCGGCAACAGGGCCACACAGGTGGAACCGCTGCCGCTCATCCAGGCTTGGTCAGACTTCTGGCGCAGAAAATGAAGCAGACTATCGACTTGCGGATTAAGACTGCAGGCGCTGGCTTCAAGTTCATTGTGACCAATGACAATCGAGTCGCGGCGCATGTTATCCAGCCCCTCTGAACCGGTCAATCCGGCAGCTTGCGGGGGATGTTCTGAGCCGGATAGCAGATGACGGGCGCGGTGCATATCAAAATGCTTGAACACGGCCGCAGTAGACAGCCCGCTTCCCGGCCAGGCCATGAGTAATATACCTGCCGGCAGTGGCTCGGGATAATGCATCAACCTTTCGCCGATACCTGTGGCCAGACTTGCCCGGCCATAAAGAAAACAGGGGATATCAGCGCCAAAGGGGACGGCAAAGTCGATCAGTTGCTGACGACTCAATCCACAACCCCATAGCTTGTTGGCATACAGAAGCGCTGTGGCAGCATCGGATGAGCCGCCGCCAAGCCCTGCCTGCTCCGGCAGATGTTTTTCGATATGTACACTGAGGCCCTGGTTCACCCCCTGCTGTTTTTGAAAGGCAGTGATGATCCGGTGTGCGAGATTATGTTCACCGCCCAGATGTGCCCTGGAACAGCTGACCTGAATGCGATCCGATGCCTGGAAATGCAGCAGGTCGCATGCCTCGGTAAAGACAAAGCTTGTATCCAGCGCATGCATGCCGTTGTCGAGGATAGCGCGCACATGCAGGTGCAGGTTGATTTTGGCCGGGGCGGGCAGGGTTGTGCTGCTGGCATTCATTACGGGGCTGAGTCCGCTGCAGGATTTGATCCGGTTTCCGGCCGTTTGGCCCGCTCAATGATGAGAATGGCGCGACGACCATGGGTCATATCCGTCATGCTCAAGCGCCGGGAAGATGCCTGCCATTGCAGGCGGATGAATGGCTTCACCCCGCGGCTTTCCCAGATGATATCGTCATGCCCTGTTGCCGGTTTTTGCACAAAATGCTCGGGGGTTTGGCCAAGCAGCAATAAGGCCAGTTGCCGGGGGGGCAGAACAATACCCTGTTCGGCCAGTTCTTTCCGGCTGATGTGCTGCCAGCTGGATGCGTTGCTGGAGCGCATTTGCATGTTTTGATGCTGCCAGCGCAATTCAATGACGGTATTGCTGGCCGCATGGGTCAGGCGCAACCAGCCGATATCCAGCCGTTCGGCATGCCACTGTATCAGAACCTGCCAGCGGCGGCGTGGCTCCATAACCAGCAGGCGCCCTGACAGTTCACTGTATGGGCCCAGCATGGCGGGTTTCTCGATAGTCGCATCCGGTACCGGTTTGCCGGTCAGGCTGGTGCATGCTGCCAGCAGAAAAAGCAAGGCGGCCAGAAGAAGCCTGCTGATTCTGCGACGGGTCATTCAAGCCCCTTGACTATTTTCTTTTTGAGTTTGTCGGGGTCATCATGCTTGAGTTTGATTGCCTGCTCCCACTGGTCGCGTGCCGCATCAAACTGCTTGCTCTTCCACAGCATGTCGCCCATGTGCTCATGCATCACGGCATCGTCTTCAATTTTGGCAAGAGCCTTGCGCTGGGTTGCAATGGCCTGTTTGAAGTTCCCCTGCTTATATTGAATCCAGGCCAGTGAATCGAGGTAGTAGCCGTCATCCGGCTTCTGCTCAAGCGCCCGTTGAATCAGGGATGTTGCCTCATCCAGATGTTTGCCCTGTACGGCATAGGTGTAGGCCAGAAAATTGAGCGCTTCGCTATGCCTGGAATCCTGACCCAGGATGCGCTTGAGCATGGCCTCAACCTGATCATATTGCTTGAAATGATCAAAGGCTACAGCCCTGTTAAACAATAATTGCGGTGGCAGTTTGCGCATAGCCAGTGTGCTGTCGGTTTCATCAAGTGCTTTGCGATAGGCCTTCTGGGCGATCCGGATGCTCGACAGCATACTGTAAGCGGTGAGTTGCTCGGGGTGTTTTCTGATCACCTGTTGCAGGCGTCCGGCTGCTTTTTCCGGTTTGTTCTGCATGGCATCGAGGCCTGCCAGACGCATCTGGGTTTCTGTATACATGGGAGCCTGACTATCAATGCCGGCATAAATTTCGCGGGCCTGTTGATATTGCTCCAGAGCTTCGAGACTGGCGGCCAGATAAAAGGATGCCTCATCGGAGGACTGCAACGTGATCAGCTTACGGAAGGTGTCGGCTGATTCCCTGTAATCGCCATGCTGGTAGTATAACAGGCCCAGTGCCTGCAATACCGCCGGTTCCCCACCGGTACGCTGATCCAGGTCGCGATAAATCAGGATGGCTTCGACCAGACGGTTCTCCTGCACCAGTAGTCGGCCCAGAGTATTGCTGATGCGCATAGCGTCAGGATGCTCCTTTAAAAAGGAACGCAGTAGCGCCTCGGCCTCATCCAGCTTCTTTTCCTGTCTTGCCAGATCGCTGAGCATGAGGATGGGAGTGTCATCATCCGGGTCCAGACTGTGCATGTGAAACAAGGCCTGTTTGGCCGCTTTGGTTTTTTTCTGCTGTATCAAAAGCTGTGCCTGTAACAGGCGTAATTGCGGGGTGTCCTGCAGGCGAATGGCATTCCTGATGACAAGGCTGGCTTCCGACAGCCGTTTTTGTGTGGCCAGAATCTGCACCTGTAATTCAAGTGCAGGGATATGATTGGTGTGACGGGCAAGGAAAACATCAAGCTGTTCAAGTGCTTTATCCGGTTTGCCCTGTGCATACGCAAGACGAGCCTGTAGCAGCTCCAGTTGTTGCCGTTGATCGGGTGAAAGTCGGTCAGACGCCTGTAGCTGCCTGATGTGCTCAGCGCCCTTATCCAGTTGCCGGTGCTGCAATAGCAACTGTACCAGTTGCAGGTGTGGCGCTGTGGCGCTTTGATCCTTTTTAACCAGCGCTTCGAGCATTTTCACGGCCAGTGCCGGCTGACCTTCCTTGAGTGCATTCTGTGCGGCCAGATACAGGAAGCCCGTATCCATGTCGTCCATCAACAGATGTCCGGCCGGTTTTTGATGCTTTACCGGAGCCGCCTTTGCACTATTGGCGGGTTGATGTGAAGGGGCGCATCCGGCAAGCCATGCCATGATCATGAACAGCGCAATCAGGTAATGCGATCTGGCAGCTTTATTCATGCTGATGCCTCGATATCCACGGACTGGAACTTTTCTCCGGCTTCGTTGATACACCAGCAGCGGATATGGTTCAGGCTGCCCTCGCAAACACTGATAATGGGATATGCGAAGCCCTCCCAAGCGCTTTCCAGGTCGGTAGGTGAGGGTTTCGCAGGGCAGTCGGGATGGGAATGATACACCCCGATGATTTCATTGCCCGAACCCCGCAGTTCCCGGTCAATGGCTTGATAGGCGGCAGGGTCCAGCTGGAAACGATCGGCTGCGCGTTCCTGATTTAAATTACGGACGGCGCGGATGTGATCAATATGCCAGCCATCCTTTTTCAGCTGACCAATCAACAGGCCGCAGATTTCCAGTGGATAGCCCGCCTCGGCCTGCTCACACATCTGCGTCAGGCATGACTCGGAGATGTGCAGTCCGGCTTCGGACGCAGTGTCATCAAGTACGTCGAGGTAGGCCGCACTGCGGAAACGTTCGGGTTCAAACGCTTTGGCACAGGACGGTTCAGGCTTTGGCTGTTCAGGATTAAAACGATCAGGCTGGTCAGGGGTTGCTGTCAACAGGGTCTCCATCATGTGGGGCAAATATGCCCGCCAAGACTATCGCCTGCCCATGGCTTGCCAACCTCGGGTCTTTGATGAAGTCTGGCCATCATCAATCAGGAGGTAGATATGAACAAAAAGATCATGATACGAGGGCTTGTATGGGCAGCGGTTCTGCCGGCACTGATGGCATGTTCGCATGCGGCGGATGGTCCTCATGTGGCCTTTACCCAGCCGCAGGATGGGGCTACGGTCGGCCAGGATGTGAAGGTGGTGATGGATGTGCATGGAATGCAGGTGCATAAGGCCGGTGAGCTGATTGACGGCGCCGGGCATCATCATCTGATTATTGACGGTGGTTTTGTGCCCAAGGGGGAAGTTGTAGCCAAGGATGCGACCCATAAGCACTTCGGCAAGGGGCAGACCGAGGCCACCATTCATCTGAAGCCGGGTGATCATACCCTGACGCTGCAGTTTGCCGATGGCCATCATCAGTCTTATGGAAAGGGCATGAGTGAAACCATTCATCTGCATGTGAAATAAACCGCTTCGTCCAAGGCCTTTTGCAGGCACAAAAAAAGAAGGCCATTCGAATGAATAGCCTTCTTTTTGATTTGAGGAAGTTGTTGCTTAGCGCTTGGAGAACTGCGGAGCGCGACGGGCTTTCTTCAGGCCAGCCTTCTTGCGTTCCACCTTACGTGAGTCGCGCGTCAAAAAGCCTGCCGACTTCAGAGCCGGACGCAGGCCGGAATCATATTCCAGCAGAGCGCGGGCGATGCCGTGGCGAATGGCGCCGGCCTGACCGGAAACGCCGCCGCCAAAGACGTTGACGCGTACATCAATGCTGCCGGAAAGCTTGGTCTCGGTCAGTGGCAGAAGGGCCTGCTGACGGATGATTTCAACCGGAAAATAGTTCTCAATTTCGCGGCCGTTGACTACGATTTTTCCTTTGCCCGGCTGGATCATGACGCGAGCAATGCTGCGTTTGCGGCGTCCGGTACCGCGATAAAATGTTTCTGCCATTGTTCTGCTTCCTCTTCGTGAATCTATGTTAGTTTAATTTCAGGGATTCAGGCTTCTGTGCTGTGTGCGGGTGATCCGCAGCAGCGTGAACCTTCAGCTTCTTTAACATGGAACGACCCAGCGGGCCTTTTGGCATCATGCCTTTTACAGCAGCCTCAATGATGCGTTCAGGGTGCTTCTCACGCTGCTTCTCAAGTGTGATGCTCTTCAAGCCACCGGCAAAACGGGTGTGATGATAATAAACCTTATCGGCTTCCTTGTTGCCGGTAACGCGAATCTTGTCGGCATTGATGACAATGACGTGATCGCCGCAATCGGCATGCGGGGTGTACTCAGGGCGATGCTTGCCACGCAGTACGATTGCAATCCTGGTAGCGACGCGCCCCAGAATAAGATCAGTAGCATCGACGATATACCATTTACGATCGATGTTGCCCGGGCGAACGGTCCAAGTGCTCATGTTTATGTACTCCGTGCTATGCATTAGTTCTGTGCAGGGATGAAGCGCTGAATCGGCAAGCCGGAAAACAGGCATCTGTCACTGCAAGGGCGGCGCATTATAAGCGGGGTCAGGGGCATGTCAATTGTTGACAGGTCTTTGTCGAGGGGCATGTCGCAGCGGCATATGGCCGGGGGCATGGGCTCCCTCTTTTCGATGGCGGGATGCCTGTCAAAAAGCGCCTGCCGGGGTATGTGTGTCTGGAGCTTAAGCTTGCATGACGGGCAGGCAGGCGATATATTGGCCGCACTTTTACAGTTGCGAGGGGAGCTCACATGCATTTAGAAACTTTTATTCCTGCATTTATTCTGTTTACGGTTCTGGGTTTGGTACTGCCGGTTGTGCTGTCCAATATCTCCATGAAAGGCCGTACACACGGCTGATTTGTAGCAGGATGCGTTCAAAAGGCCCGGACAGTTATGCCGGGCCTTTTTTATTCGACTTCATTGTTTATTCAAAATTAACTACACGGCAGAGATGCACAACCGGACAGGCATAGTAAGGAGTCGTCATGTCGGAAACACAGCAGACGGTTACATCCGCAACACAGACCAGAAAGAATCCGCCATCAGGACATGTCCAGCGCTCTATTGATCAGCGGGGCCTGAAGACACTGGCCCTGTGGATGGCCTGGACGGTATCGGCGGCAGTTGTATTTGCCATGATGTATCGTCAGGCCGATATCATGCATTTCGTTGTACAAGATTCCACCCGCATTACCTGGATTATTGCCGGTATGTTTGTGCTGGGCGTGCTGGTCAGTTTCACCCAGGCCATCATGCTGACGTCCGAATGGACTCGCGGTATCCGCATTGAGATGCTGATGAGGAACGGCGGGCTGATGGGGATCAAGCGCCGTCGACGCGGCAATCTTCTGGTGGACCGGTTTATCGTTTCCCTGCAGACCATCCTGGAGCGCAATGGACGCCTGGATGTTGAGTCCTTGATTGATGTGGAATTTTCTTCCCAGCATCGGATCAGCCAGTTTGTCAGTCTGCTGGGCAACCTGCTGATCACCCTGGGCCTGATCGGAACGGTGCTTGGCATGACGCTGACCATGAACGGCCTGAACGGGGCGCTTGGCTCTCTGGGTGCTGATCAGGATATGCTGCTTGAGGGTTTGCGTGCTGCCATGGCCGGTATGGGGGTGGCTTTTTATACCACGCTGCTGGGCTCGGTGCTCGGCGGTGTTATTTTGCGTGTTTATTCCTGGATTACCGATTCGTCAGTGCACAGCCTGCAGGATCTGATCCTGCGCTCATTCCTGGTGCATGCCTCGGCTGATATGGAGCCAAGCGCTGAACGTGATTTACGTATGTACGGGGTTGGTATCGCCCGTTTACAGGAGAATCTGTCGCTGTTGCAGCAGGCCATGCAGGCCAGTCGTGAGGAGATGCGGGGCTTCAGCGAGGAAGCAGTTGAGTTGCATGCGAAATTCAGGCAAATGGCCGAAGAGGATCCGGTACGCGATCTGGCTATCAGTCATGCCCGTTACGCTGTCGGTATGCGCCCGGGCTTTTTTGCACGGCTGTTTTCATGGCGTCGCCCCGAGTAGAAAATGCGCCGGCGCTCTACTCAGTCATCGGATAATATCTACGAAATATTCTCGGATATGGCACTGCTGATGCTCGCTGCATTCATTTTCCTGTTTGCCCTGATTCTGATTACTGCACAGTTGCAGGGTGGCGGTAAGGCCAGTGTCAGCCGCTTTGAGCTTGAAGATATGCAAAACGAGCTGTCCCAAGCCAGGGCCAGAAATGAGCAGTTGCAAAAGGAAATGGACAGCCTTGCCGGCACCGATGTCAATGACCAGATGCAAAAGGTGCTGGCCAGTGCAGGCATGGGTAAGGGCAAGGGCAAGAAGGATTTTGACCTGTTTGTACAGGGGTTGCGGGATTTGCCGGGCAGTGACCTGCATCTGGTGGTTGATGCCACCGGCTCTATGCACGGTGTGACCACCTTCCTGATTCCTGTCTTGCGCATGATTGCCGTTCGATCAGGTAAACATTTATCTGCTGTCAGCTGGTATGCCGACCACAAGGTGGGCACTTTTACCGGCAGTATGGGCAGCATGTTCGACCACCTGATGCAGGCCGCCCCCTTTGTGGGTGCGGATGAAACAGTCGGCCATGCCTTTCAGAACATTCCCAACAATGCCCCGACACCGGGAGCCTATTTACTGATCGGGGACGAGCCGCCGACCGATCAGGTGTATTACAGCAGGATTCCAGCCCCTGTGTTTACGTTGCCGCTCGGCAGTAGCGATTCCAGTACCAAGGTGGCCTATCAGCGTATGGCCGATCGAACCGGCGGAAAAATGCTGGAATTGAAGTTTCAGTAAATATCCAGGCATGTTCTTACTTGTATTCCGGCTTTTTTATTTATCATATCATGCCGGTGCGGCTCTCGCTTTTCGACCCTTTATCGGATTTTGATTCGGGGCAGGCGCTAAAATCCACCCCGGGTGTCTCCCGCTTTAATGAATGAGCCGCTTGATGTATCATGCGGCGCTTTCCTGCATGGAGGTACGGCAAGCATGAGTGACCGCATTTTGGGTGAAGGCCTGACATTTGATGATGTACTGCTGGTCCCGCAGGCCAGTAAGGTGATGCCTCGCATGGCTGACACCTCAGCTCAGCTGACCAAGAAAATCAGGCTTAATATTCCAGTTCTTTCTGCCGCCATGGATACGGTGACCGAGTCAAGAACCGCCATCGCACTGGCTCAGGAAGGTGGCATGGGCATGATTCACAAGAATCTGTCACCCGAAGAGCAGGCTGCCGAGGTGCGCCGGGTTAAACGCTATGAGGCGGGTGTGGTGCAGGAGCCTCTGACCGTACAGGAGAACATGTCACTGGCTGATGTGCAAAGGCTGGCGATGGAACATGGCTTTTCCGGTTTTCCGGTGCTGGGCAAGGATGGCAAGGTGAGCGGCATTATCACCAATCGTGACATTCGTTTTGAGCGGGATCCGGTTCGCAAGGTCCGTGAAATGATGACGGACCGCGAACATCTGGTGACCGTACAGCAGGGCACGAACTTGGAGACTTGCAAGGACCTTTTCCGTGAATATCGCATTGAAAAGCTGCCTGTGCTGGACAAGAGCGGACATTTGCAGGGGATGATCACTGTGCGCGATATCGAAAAGGCCACGGCTTTTCCTATGGCTGTACGCGATAGCCTGGGCCGTCTGATTGCCGGTGCGGCTATCGGTGTCGGTGAAAAGGAGATGGCTCGTTTCGAGGTTCTTTTTGCTGCCGGCGTTGATGTGGTTGTTGTCGATACCGCCCACGGCCATTCTCAGGGTGTGATTGATCAGGTACGCGAGATCAAACGCATGCACGGTGACGATATCCAGGTGATTGGCGGCAATATCGCCACCCCGGAGGCCGTACGCGATCTTGCAGATGCCGGCGCTGATGCAGTGAAGGTGGGCATTGGCCCGGGCTCGATCTGTACAACACGTATGATTGCCGGTGTGGGTGTGCCGCAGTTGACCGCCGTGATGCAGTGCGCTGCAGCGGGTAAGGATGCCGGTGTGCCAGTCATTGCCGATGGCGGCATCAAGTTTTCCGGTGATTTCGCCAAGGCTATGGCGGCCGGAGCATCCACCTGCATGTTCGGCTCGATGTTTGCCGGCACTGAAGAAGCGCCGGGTGATAAAATTCTATATCAGGGCCGTACCTACAAGGCTTATCGCGGCATGGGTTCGATCGGTGCCATGAAGCAGGGTTCAAAGGACCGTTATTTCCAGGGCGATGTGGACGAGGCAATGAAACTGGTTCCGGAAGGGATTGAAGGGCGTGTGGCTTATAAAGGGCCGGTGGCCGATATCCTTCATCAGCTGATCGGCGGCCTGCGTGCTTCAATGGGCTATGTTGGTGCTGCCAACGTTGAGGAGATGCACAAACGGGCCAGATTTGTACGCATTACCGGCGCCGGCCTGCGCGAGAGTCATGTGCATGATGTGACGATTACCGAGGAAGCTCCTAACTATCGGCTGGATTCCTGACACAGTTTCTGCAGTCGAGCAGTTGTCATCTGATGATGCTTGAATGCGTTTACAAATTAAGTGCGGCAGCCTGCTTGGGCGCTGCCGGATATATATGGTGACAATATGAAAGACAAAATCCTCATTCTCGACTTTGGTTCGCAATATAGCCAGTTGATTGCCCGCCGTGTGCGTGAGGCAGGGGTTTCAGTGAGTTGCATCCCTGGGATATGTCCGAGGCCGAGATTCGTGCCTTTGCTCCCTCCGGCATTATTCTTTCCGGCGGCCCGAATTCAGTCTATCAGGATGAAACACCCGAGGCTCCGGCGGTTGTGTTCAGTCTTGGCGTGCCGGTACTGGGTATCTGCTACGGCATGCAGACCATGGCTGCACAGCTGGGCGGTGAGGTTGAAACCGGGCAGGTGCGCGAGTTCGGTTATGCCGAGGTGATGAGCAGCGGTGATTCAGCCCTGTTGCGCGGTATTGAAGATAAGCCGGTTGGCCGGCTGGATGTGTGGATGAGCCATGGTGACAAGGTGGTACGTCTGCCGGATGGTTTCCGTGTGCTGTGCAGTAATGATTCAACGCCGATCGCCGGCATGGCCGATGAGGCCCGGCATTTTTACGCTCTGCAATTCCATCCCGAGGTGACACATACCCACCAGGGCAAAGCCATGCTGTCGCGCTTCGTGCATGAGATATGTAACTGTTCGAACAGCTGGACCATGCCCAGCTATATCGATACGGCCGTAGCCCATATTCGCGATCAGGTTGGTGATGAAGAGGTGATTCTCGGGCTTTCCGGCGGTGTCGACTCATCGGTGGCTGCGGCTCTATTGCACCGGGCTATTGGTGATCAGCTCACCTGCATATTCGTCGATAACGGTCTGCTGCGCTTGAATGAAGCTGAGCAGGTGATGCAGACCTTTGCCGATAGTCTCGGGGTTAAGGTGGATCATGTCGATGCCTCGGATGCATTCCTGAAACATTTGGCCGGCGTTGCCGACCCCGAAGCCAAACGCAAGATTATCGGGCGTGAATTTATCGAGGTGTTTCAGGCCGAGGCCGAGAAGATGCCTAATGCAAAATGGCTGGCTCAGGGTACGATTTATCCCGATGTGATCGAATCAGCCGGTTCCAAAACCAATAAGGCGCATACCATCAAGAGTCACCACAATGTCGGTGGTTTGCCCGATACATTGCATCTGAAGCTGCTGGAGCCGCTCAGGTAACTGTTCAAGGATGAGGTGCGCGAGCTCGGGGTGGCCCTGGGGTTGCCGCATGACATGGTCTATCGTCATCCCTTCCCGGGTCCGGGGCTGGGTGTACGTATTCTGGGTGAAGTGAAAAAGGCATATGCTGATTTGTTAAGAGAAGCCGATGCGATTTTCATTGAGGAACTGCATGCTTCAGGCTGGTATGAGAAGACCAGCCAGGCATTTGCCGTATTCCTGCCGGTCAAGAGCGTTGGCGTGATGGGCGACGGGCGTACCTATGAATGGGTTGTGGCCCTGCGCGCCGTTCAGACACAGGATTTCATGACGGCGCACTGGGCTAAGCTGCCGCATGATCTGCTGGCCAGGGTGTCGAATCGCATTATCAACGAGGTGCGCGGCATCAATCGCGTGGTTTATGATGTGTCGGGTAAGCCGCCGGCAACGATTGAATGGGAGTAAGATAATCAGTCACCGCTGCGTATGAGGGTGCCATGGCTTGAATCATGCGCGTGTGGGGCATACCGTTGCGCCGCTTGAATGTCAGGGTTTTAATGTATAAAGGAGAAATAAGTATGCATAAATTTATTGCTATTGCCGGTATGGCATTACTGGTCGGCTGTAATCAGCAGCCGGCAGCTCAGAAAAGCAGCGAGGTGAAACTGGATACTGAAAACGCCAGATTGAGCTACTCAATCGGCCTGGATGTCGGTCAGTCGCTGAAGTCACTGGGCTCGGATATTGATAAAGGCGCGTTCATGGCTGCTGTCAGTGATCGTCTGGATGGCAAGGATCAGCGCCTGTCAGCAGAGGAAGCAGGCAAGGTGAAGCAGGTGTTCTTCAAGGCGCGTGCCGAGAAAAAGATGGCTGAGCAGAAAGCCAAGGGTGCCAAAAACAAGGCGGCTGGTGAAAAATTTCTGGCCGAGAATGCCAAGAAGCCCGGCATCACGGTAACCGCTTCGGGTCTGCAGTATGAAGTGCTTAAACAGGGTGACGGGGCTAAGCCCAAAGCTACCGACAAGGTGACGGTGAATTATCGCGGCACCTTGATTAATGGTACTGAATTCGATTCATCCTATTCCCGGGGCAAGCCGGTGACCTTCCCGCTGGACGGCGTAATCAAGGGCTGGACCGAGGGAGTACAGCTGATGAATGTCGGCTCCAAGTTCAAGTTCTACCTTCCGTCTGATCTGGCATATGGTTCGCGCGGTGCAGGAGCCAAGATCGGCCCGAACAGCACGCTGGTATTTGAAGTGGAGCTGCTGAATATTGAAGCTGAGGCGGCCAAATAAGCATGTTCAGTCGCTTAACCGAAAAGCTCGGAGGTATTGCCGATAAGCTGCGCGGTGCAGCACGCATCTCCGAGGCTGACCTTGATGCCACTCTGCGCGAAATGCGTATGGCTCTGCTTGAAGCGGATGTGGCTCTGCCTGTGGTGCGACACCTGCTCGATAAAGTGCGCCAGCGCGCCCTTGGCGCCGAGGTGGCCAGAAGTCTGCAGCCCGGTCAGGTGATTATCAAAATCCTGCACGATGCGCTGGCCGATGTTCTCGGCGGCCAGCGGCGGGATCTGGATCTTTCCAGAATCCCGTCGGTGATTCTGCTTTGTGGCCTGCAGGGCGCAGGTAAAACAACCACGGCCGGGAAGCTGGCCCGCCAGCTGATCGGTCAGGGGCGCAAGGTGGCGCTGACCAGTGTCGATGCGACCCGTCCTGCGGCGCGTGAGCAGCTGCAGGTGCTGGCAGGGCAGGTGGACCTACCTTATCTGGCCGGTGACGGTGCGACAGCAGCCCAGATGGCTACTGCGGCCGTGCGCATGGCCGGCCAGGCAGGCCATCATGTACTGATTCTGGATACCGCCGGTCGTCAGGTGGTGGACGATGAGCTCATGGCTGAGATTCGTGAGGTCGGCGAGGCTGTGGGCGCCTCCGAGAGATTACTGGTGCTTGATTCGATGACCGGCCAGACTGCACTGACCATTGCTGAACAATTCCATGCATCGCTGGATCTGACCGGTTGCATTCTGACAAAGACCGATGCGGATGTGCGTGGCGGCGCAGGCCTTTCCGTAGCTCACAGTACCGGCGTGGCTGTTCGCTATGTCGGTACTGGCGAAAAGATTGATGCCTTTGAGGCCTTTGATCCGCAACGCTTTGCCGGCCGCATTCTCGGGCAGGGTGATGTCGTCGGTCTGGTTGAGAAGATACAGTCGCATGTGGATCAGGATAAGGCCGAGAAGCTGGCTGCCAAGGTCAAGAAAGGCTCATTCGATTTGATGGACTTTGCTGAACATCTGGGCCAGATGCAGAACATGGGTGGTATGGCCGGCATGCTGAAGATGCTTCCCGGGGTGAAACTGCCACAGGAAGCCATGGCGCAGATGGATGACAAGCCGATGAAGCGCATGCAGGCCATGGTTTATTCGATGACCTGGAAAGAGCGCCGCTATCCGAAGTTGATCAATGGCAGTCGTAAGAAGCGCATCGCTGCAGGTTCCGGCACCAGCATTCAGGAGCTGAACAAGATGCTTAAACAATTTACCCAGATGCAGAAAATGATGAAAAAGATGAAGGGTAGCAAGGGTAAACGTATGATTGCTCAGATGGCTGGCAAGCTGGGCGGTATGGGTGGCGGTATGCCTCCCGGGGTGCCGAAATTCTGAGTGTTTTTCGACCGACCTGCATCGGATGGTTATGAATTTTGACAGATTGTGCGCTAGTGGTTGCTAGGAGTTGTCCGGCACACTATAGTGCGCGACCTGATTTTTCGGAGGTATGAACATATGGCAACCGTTATTCGTTTGCAGCGTGGTGGACGCAAGAAACGCCCGTTTTATTCTGTGGTAGTAGTGGACTCCCGCAAACGTCGTGATGGCGCATTTATTGAGAAGCTGGGTTACTACGATCCATGCCGCGAACCGGATGTGGTTGAGCTGGATCTGGATCGTGTGAAGGCGTGGACCGATCAGGGCGCTCAGGTATCACCGCGTGTTGCCGCTATCATCCGTATGGCTGAAGAAGGCCCGGAAGCCCGCGCTGATAAGGCCAGGGTTGCCAAAGAAGCGAAGGCTGCTGCCAAGAAAGCTGCTGAAGAGGCCAAGGCTGCTGAAGAAGCTGCTGCCAAGAAAGCCGAGGAAGAAGCCAAGGCTGCTGAAGAAGCTACTGCCAAGAAAACCGAGGAAGAAGCCAAGGCTGAAGAGGAAACCAAGGCAGATGATGCCGCTGAGGAAAAGGCTGACGCCTGATCGTTTTCTCGAGCTTGGTGCCATCCAGGGGGCCCATGGCCTGAAGGGTGCACTGACAGTATTTTCGAATACCCGGCCTGCGCAAGCAATAGCCGGGTATTCTTTTTGGTGGCTGGGCCATTCGCCCGACGCCCTGATCCGCTATGCAGTTAAGCGCTGCTGGCAGCACGGCAAGCGTGTCCTAGCCGAACTTGATGGTATTCACGACTGCAATCAGGCCGAATCACTCAAAGGTATGAAAATATGGGTGCCGTATGACGATGTGGAAGTCGCTGTGAATGAGTTCCTCTGGGATGATTTGATCGGCTGTCAGGTCTATGATGTCGGGAATGAGCTGATGGGCACGGTCACGGCACTCGAAGAATACGGCGCCCAGGATATTCTTGTCGTGGGTACGCCGGAAGGTTCCAGCGAACCGGGCGAGTGGATGCTGCCGTTTATTGAAGGGGTCGTGCAGGATGTGGATATCGATGCGCGGCGTATCATGATCGAACTGCCGGAAGGGATGGACGCATGTTTCACACCCAGGCTCTAACCCTTTTCCCTGAATTCTTTCATTCGCCAATGTCGTGTTCGATTCCGAGTCGGGCGCTGGCAGCCGGACTGGTGTCATTCGAAGCCATCCAGATTCGTGACTTTGCCACCGATAAACACCACAAGGTGGATGATACACCCTATGGCGGCGGACCGGGTATGCTGATGAAGCCGGAGCCTGTGGTGGCAGCCATCCGCGAAGCGCGTATCCGTCAGCCTGAAACGCATGTGGTGATGCTCACCCCTTCCGGCACGACATTTAATCAGGCTAAAGCGCTGGAGTACATCGAAAAGCCCGGCATCACGCTGCTCTGCGGGCGCTATGAGGGCTTTGATGAGCGCATTGTTGATTATGTTGATGAGGAACTGTCGCTGGGCGATTATGTACTGTCCGGTGGCGAACCGGCCGCGGTGAGTGTGCTGGATGCGCTGATTCGGCTGCTTCCGGGCGTGTTGGGTTCTTCCGAGTCGGCCGTTCTCGATTCATTTACCGAAGCAGGTATTCTCGACTGGCCGCATTACACGCGTCCGGAAGAATTCGAAGGCAAACGCGTACCGGACGTATTGCTGTCCGGAAACCATGCCGCGATTGAGCAATGGCGACGCAAGCAGTCAGCGCTTCGTAGCCGGAAAAGAAAACAGCACAGCGAAGACTAGCCTGAATAATTCATAAAAAGAGGTGAGCCTCGCGCAAACCATTGATATCATGGTGGTTCCGCAACCCATGTTTCGGACGAAGCAAGCCAACAACGAGGTTCACCATGACAGAAGCTACAATAAAACAGTTACGATTT
>JAJRTF010000045.1 GCA_021545585.1 Zetaproteobacteria bacterium | reverse complement strand
GGGCTACCGGGTTTGCTCCAGCGGAAATGTGACGGATGAAGTATGGAAAGAGTATATTAAGAATCAGAAGCCACCGCATCCGGATGATGACTTTGAAGTGGTGTAGTCAGTCGGCCGGATGGCCGACCAATCACCGGCTTCCAGCCGTGAAAGGAAGCCACAGGCTTTTAGCCGGTGGTCGTTCACCCGGTGGTCGTTCACCCTTGGTGTTCACAGAGAGCTTGCCTGAAGCAGGGATGACATATGATGATAGTCAGGCTACGCTCCCTCTATCGTTGTCTATCATGGTTTGCCAATCGGGGAGGATCGGGTGATTGAATATCTGCAACGTATGGCCCGTTACAACACATGGGCGAACCGGCGACTGTTTGAAAAGGTGGCGCTACTGCCGCCTGCGGCGATTGCAGAGCAGCGCGACGCTTTTTTCGATTCTATTCTGGGCACGCTGAATCACATCTTTGTCGCCGATATCCTGTGGCTGAGTCGCTTCGCTACCTGCAAAGCCTGTCTGCCATTGTCTCCTCTTGCCGGGATTCCCGAACCTGCATCTTTACGCGATATTCTGTTTGATGAGATCAATGATTTCATGGCCGGACGCGAACGACTCGATGAACTGATTATGGATTTCAGCCATATGTGGAACGACGAACTGCTGGCTGAAATGATTTGCTATCGCAATATGGCAGGGGAAAAGCAGGAGCATCCGCTGGGGCCGTTGTTGCAGCATTTATTCAATCACCAGACCCATCATCGCGGTCAGGTGACGACCCTGCTCTTTCAGGCCGGTGTTGATCCCGGAGCGCTGGACCTGCTGGCCATGCCGGCAAAGGGCAGATGATTCCAGCCATTTAGCCGACGCTACAGGCGGACCGGTACACAGGCAACCATCCATATGCCGAGCCTTAGACGACCAGCTATCGCTTTTTAGCTTTTCCGGGTCTGCTTTTCTTCTTTTTCTTTCTATTCAGCCAGGCATCGTGTTCATCCACCAGCGCCTTGAGTGCAAGCGCATCATTCGAGGACGGGGCGATGGTTTTGGCAGCATCGCCTTTGCCGAGCTTCAGCACTTCGATGGGCTTATTGAGAAACACCTGAATTTCATCAAG
The DNA here is from genome assembly GCA_021545585.1 of Zetaproteobacteria bacterium. Lineage (GTDB taxonomy): Bacteria > Pseudomonadota > Zetaproteobacteria > Mariprofundales > Mariprofundaceae > JAJRVH01. The sequence goes on along the minus strand of JAJRTF010000045.1, from coordinate 29,242 downwards.
CAGCGTTCTCTCTTCACGGCTGCAAAACGAAATGGCAATGCCTTTGCTGATGCCGCGTCCGGTGCGGCCGACACGATGGACATAGTTCTCGGGTTTTTCAGGCAGGTCATAATTGATGACATAGGCGACATCGGGAATATCAATGCCGCGCGCACTGACATCGGTGGCAATCATGATGCGGCACCGGCCTTCCCGGAACTGTTGCATGGCTTCGGTGCGCGCCTGCTGATCCTTGTCGCCGTGAATATTCACCGCCGTTATGCCAACCCGCCCCATGGCCTTGACCACGCGCTCGGCGCGTACGCGGGTGCGCACAAAGACGATGATTTTGCTGTCCGGGTTCTCATGGATCAGACGCTCCAGAAAGAAGCGTTTGTCATCCGGCTCAACAAACATCACGGCATGCGAAATGTTTTTGGATACCTTGTCATGGGGTGATACCTGAATACGGATGGCCGTACTGTTGACCTGCGAATAGGCCAGCTTTCTGATCTCATCATTGATGGTAGCCGAAAAGAACAGGGTCTGATGTTTTCGGGGCAGCATCTTTTTAACGTATTTGATGTCTTCAATAAAACCGAGATCAAGCATGTGATCGGCCTCATCCAGTACAAGCGTATCAACGCCGGCCAGATAAATGGCGCCCTGATTGATCAGGTCGAACATGCGCCCCGGCGTGGTGACCAGAATGTCGATTCCATCCTGAAGCCTGGCGATCTGTCGTTCCTGCTCAACTCCGCCGAACAGCGCAAAGGTTTTAACCTTCGTATGCTGGGCCAGCGCATCGAAGACCTTGCCGATTTGCTGGGCCAGTTCGCGCGTCGGGGCCATGACGACACATTTGATGCCCTGCGAGCGTTTACTGCTTTTGCTGCGCTGTATCTTGTCGATGACCGGGATGGCAAAGGCGGCTGTCTTGCCCGTGCCTGTCTGGGCGATGGCCAGCACATCCTCACCATTGAGAATGGATGGAATGGCCTTGAACTGGATATCGGTCGGTCGCTTGAAGCCGAGCCGGCTCAGGTTCTTTTTGATATCGGCGGAAATATAATAGCGATCAAACTTCATGCGGCCCCTGTAGCGAATACATATGGATGGGGGTAAGGCTCGGGGATTCGTGCGGGCATGGCAATGGCATTTCCCACAGGGCTGTGACCGAAGGACCCAAAATCCGACATGGCTGGTCGTGCGCCGGTATTTTTGGATTTTTGGGCAATTCCTGTTTTTCAGGCGCAGCAATCCTGTGTTCTTTGAAGAATCGAATTAAACTCAGTTCAAATACACTGGTAACATCTGTGTCGGATATCCCGGAACAGGGCAATATATGCTGTCGATACATTCATCCATAGCGACCGGGCATGACGCGTAATGCGGACGGCAATACTGACTGTGTCGGAAATCTTCAGCATGCAATGAATCATGGGGAGCGGATGCTCGAAGCACAACAATGAAGCAGGGCTATGGCGGAAAGAAACCGGGATGGTTGCTTTTTATATCTGCCATTCCTAGGTTTGCTGAATTGTCTGTTCTGGAGGTAAGCCAATATGGCTCGCGTAACCGTTGAAGATTGCATTCGTTATTATCCTAACCGTTTTGAGATGGTTCATCTGGCTTCCCGTCGGGCTCGCCAGCTTCTCAAGGGTATGCCTGCCATGCTGGATATGGAGAATGACAAACCATCCGTGCAGGCTCTGCGTGAAATGGGCGAAGGCATGGTGAGCTGGGATGCCCTGTTTGAAATGGATGAACAGGAGCGTGCGCGTCTGGCCGCTGCATTTGCCGAGGAAGAAGCCGAGATCGAGGCTTCCTGATTCCGCGCTGCGATTTCTGTGGCGGATGAATGGTTCTGCATGCGTCGATCTGACGTATCCGTATACTGACAACAAGCTTTTGTTCGCATGAGTCGCATTTTTGAAATTACTGAAAGAGTGGCGTCTTATGCGCCGAAGGCCGATCTTGATTTGATTAATCGCGCCTATGTGTTTGCTGCCAATGCTCATGCCGGGCAGACACGCCAGTCGAATGATCCGTATATTGTACATCCGCTGGCCGTGGCCGGTATTCTGGCCAGTCTGAATATGGATGAGGCCACGATCGTTACAGGCCTGCTGCATGATACAGTGGAAGATACGCACGTTAGCCTGAGTGATATCGAACAGCATTTCGGCAGCGATGTTGCACAACTGGTCGATGGCGTGACCAAGATCGGTAAGATTCATTTCCATTCCTCGGAACACAAGCAGGCTGAGAATTTCCGTAAAATGCTGATGGCTACGGCCAAGGATGTACGCGTGTTGATCGTTAAACTCGCTGACCGCCTGCACAATATGCGCACCCTCGGATTCATGTCTGAGCGGAAACGCGAGGCCATTTCAACCGAAACCATTCAGATTTATGCACCTTTGGCCCATCGTCTCGGCATCCACTGGGTCCGGCAGGAGATGGAAGACTTGGCTTTCGCCAATCTTGAGAAAGAAGCGTATAAGGAACTGCTGCTGCAATTGCAGGATCGTCTTGAGGGTCTGAACCAGATTCGTGAACGGCTGGAAGTCATTATTCAGGAAGCATTGCAGCGACAGGGGCTGAATGCCCAGGTGCAGGGGCGCATGAAGCATCTGTACAGCATATACGATAAAATGCAGCGCAAGCATGTGGACTTTGACGAGATCTTTGATCTGGTGGCTTTTCGCGTGATTGTTGACGATATCACCACCTGTTATCAGACGCTGGGTATTATTCACAGCCTGTATCGCCCTGTGCCGGGACGATTCAAGGATTATATTGCCTTGCCCAAGCCAAATGGCTATCAGTCGCTGCATACGGCTGTCATCGGGCCTGAGAATTTCCGTATTGAGGTGCAGATTCGCACCGAGACCATGCATTCATATGCCGAAGACGGTGTGGCTGCACACTGGATTTATAAGGAAGGCGAGTCGTCACCCGGAGAACGGGATAACTTCAAGTGGCTTAAACAGCTGACCGAACTGTTGCAGGAAACTGAAAGTCCGGGGGAATTTCTTGAGAATGTTCGTCTGGATCTGTTCGTTCAGGAGGTTTATGTCTTCAGTCCGGATGGTGATATTTTCGCTTTGCCGCGCGGCGCCCGTCCGCTTGATTTCGCCTATGCGGTGCATACCGATATCGGCCATCATTGTATCGGGGTGCGTATCAATGGCGAAATGTCCGATTTTTCCACCCGCCTGCATAATGGCGACCAGATTGAAGTGATGACCAGCCCTGACCAGATGCCCAGCCGCCAGTGGCTGCAATATGTCAAAACGCCAAGGGCGCGACAGTCTATCCGGCAATGGTTCAGGCGGCAGGAAAAAGAAACCAGTGTACGTATCGGCAAGCAGGTTCTCAGGGATTCACTTGGTAAGGCAGGGGTCAGCAATCAGGTTCTGCAACGGCTGAATTATGACAATATGGAGTCCCTGCAGGAGCACCTCGGGCGCGGCGATATTCCCATTCAGAAGCTGCTCGATGCGGCGGATGTTGATCGCAGCAAACCGTTGAATATCAGAGGTATCACCCGGACATTAATGCGGGCCGCTGACTGCTGTCACCCGATTCCGGGAGACCCTGTGCTGGGTATCTTCAGTGCCGGCAAGGGCATGATCATTCATCACAGGAAATGCACCAATGTAGCCGAAAGAAAGGGTGAAAACTGGCTGGAAGTGAACTGGCAGGCGCAGCCCGGCGAGCTATTTAAAACCGGCATCGAAGTTCGTTCGCATAACGAACGCGGCATGCTGGCCAGGGTGTCTAACAGTATTGCCGACGCCAATGCCAGTATTGATGATCTGAAGCTGCATCAGAAGGGCGGCTCGATGACCGAGATGCTGTTCCTGATCGAGGTAGAAGACCGCAAACATCTGGCCGATGTGTTGCGTACCATCCGGGGGGTGCCAGGCGTAACCCGGGTCCAGCGTCGTAATCAGGTTGGCTTTACCGGGCAGGCGGCATCAAGAGGCTTTGCCGAGACGCTCAGGGACTTTTTTGTCGGTCGCCAGCAGGGGCAGAAGAAATCGGCTCAGAAAAAACCGGATCAGGGAAAAACGCGAAAAAATTGAAGACGGAGATACTTATGAGTGATTTGCAAACCGTGCATTCCGAACAGGCACCCAACGTGGTCGGGCCGTACAGTCAGGCGGTGATTGATAAAGGGGTGCTGTACGCCTCGGGCCAGATCGGTCTTGATCCGCTGGCCGGCAAGATGGTGGCCGATGATGTTGAGGCCCAGGTGAAACAGGTGACGAAAAACCTGAGCGCGGTACTGGCTGAGGCCGGGTGTGGCACGAATGATATCCTGAAGGTGAATATCTTTCTGACCGACATGGGCGATTTTCCGCGCGTCAACGAGATCTATGCCGCATGGCTAGGGGATCATCGGCCGGCACGTGCGACGGTGGCTGTAGCCGCTCTGCCACTGGCAGCCAAAGTGGAAATGGATCTTCTGGCCAGAGTGCCCGGCTAAGGTGTGATGCAACGCCTGTGGATTATCAGGAGACGGGCATAAAAAATGCCCGTCTGCATATGCAAACGGGCATGGAACTGTATCGTGCCTCAAGGGCAACAAAGGTTAAGCGGCTTTTTTGATCTTGCCGGAACGCAGGCAGCTTGAGCACACCTTGACCTTACGTGTCTGACCATCGAACACAGCACGCACATTGTGCAGGTTCGGCAGAAAACGACGACGGGTGGTGTTGTGGGCGTGACTGACGTTATTGCCGGCTGCCGGGCCTTTTCCACATACTTCGCAACGCTTTGCCATGACTGTTACCTCCGTAAAACGGCGCGCACTTTAGGTGAATGCAGGCCGGCATTCAAGCAAAAATATCTTTTTTCCATTTCGGATAATGAATTGTAGCCGAATGGATACCTGCAAGCGGCAGTTGAGCAGGCTGCAGCCATCGGTCAACATGCTGCCATGAAGACTTCCATTTACCCGCTGCTGCTGCAGCCGGTTTCGCATGTTACCGGTATCGGCCCGGCGCTGGAGAAGAAGCTGCAGGCACGGGGCATAGTCTGCATCGGTGATTTACTGCTGCAGCTGCCCAAAACCTATATTGATGACCGGTATATCAGCGATATGGATGCCCTGCAGGAGGGTGTCGAGGCCCGCACCCGCGGTGTCATTGTCAGCAAGTCGGCGCGCGGTTACGGACGCAGGAAGCAGGTGAGTATCACACTGGCCGACCGGAACGGCTCTATCACCCTGCAGTTTTTTCATTCCGCCTACATGATGAACGATGCCCGCCTCACAGAAGGGCGCGCCATCACCGTGCGCGGGGTGCCCGAACGCTGGAAGGGTCGCTGGCAGATGCTTCATCCTGACTGGCAGCTTGCCGAGCAGTTTTGCCCCGGCTTTCGGCCGAAGTATGGCAGTTTGGCCGGCCTGAGCGGTAAGCGTGTGGCGACCATCATGGCCCATGTATTGAAGCTGTTACCTGTGCAGGCGGAGAGTCCGCTGGATGCGGTGATGGCAGCACAGAAGATGTTTGCGGAGTTTCCCGTTCTGGCTCGGTCATTCAGGCAGATTCATGCGCCTGAGGTGGCGGATCTGGCACCCGTCCAGCAGGCCATTGCAAGGCTGAAGAGCGAGGAGGTCCTCGTTTACCTGTATCTGATGCGACAGAAGCGCATGCGCGCCGACTGCGCTGCTGTTGTGCTGGATAGCAGGGATTTGCCCGATCGTCTGCTGGAAAGCCTTCCCTTCCCCCTGACCGAGGCGCAGCAGGGTGCGTGGCAGGATATATCAGCTGATCTCGCTTCCGGACATCGCATGCATCGACTGCTGCAGGGCGATGTCGGGGCCGGCAAAACATGGGTGGCCGCCTTATGCATGGCCAGGGCGGCAGGGCAGGGCATGCAGGCCGCGATGCTTGCGCCGACCGAGGTGCTGGCCAACCAGCATGCGGCAACCCTGAGCGAGCTGTTCGAGCCGTTGGGTATGGAGGTGGGCCTGCTGACCGGCAGCTGCAAGGCTGCTGCACGGCGCAAGCTGACCGCAAAACTGGGCTGCGGAGAATTACAGTTGCTGGTCGGCACGCATGCGCTGCTTTCCGATGATGTCGTCTTTGATCGCCTGGCGCTGGCACTGGTGGATGAGCAGCATCGCTTTGGCGTCAAACAGCGCTGGGTTCTGACCGAAAAGGGAGAGGGCGTCCATTTGCTGGGCATGACAGCAACACCGATTCCCCGCTCCATGGCCATGGCCCTGTATGGCGATATGGATTTAAGCCTGATGCGCGGCATGCCGCCGGGGCGCAAGCCGGTTGAGACGAAGCTGCTGGCTGCTTCGCGCATGAAAGTGCTGGCCGAGGGTATGCAACGTATCCTTGATCAGGGCGGCCGAATCTACTGGATTGTTCCACGGATTGATGAGGATGAGGACGGCATATCGGTGGATCAGCGTGCAGAGCTGCTGCAAGGCTATTTCCCCGCTGCCGATGTGCGTGGTCTGCATGGACGAATGAAGGCAGGCGAAAAACAGAAAGCTCTGGATGCTTTTTCGGATGGCAGTTGCCGTATCCTGGTGTCCACGACCGTGGTTGAGGTGGGGGTGAATGTTACATCTGCCCGCCTGATCGTTATCGAGCAGGCCGAGCAGTACGGGTTGGCACAGCTGCATCAGCTGCGTGGCCGTGTCGGACGTTCCGAGGAACAGGGATATTGCATACTGGTGACCGGAGACGGGCTTTCCGAGACGGCCATGCAGCGCCTGAGATTGATGGAGCACAGCCATGATGGCCTTGAGCTTGCGGAAGCCGATCTGAAGTTGCGCGGCGCGGGCGATGCCGTGGGGACCCGGCAAAGCGGCGAAGCGGGATTCCGATTACTGGATCTGGTATCCGACGCTGCGATGATCCGCCAGTGGTATGAGCATTTACCCGCTATTTCCGTGGACGATATGGTGCAACGCTTCTGGCGTCCGCATGCCGAGAGCGTGGATTAACTGTTGGTGTCTGCGTTGCGGGCCACCCATTGTGATACCATAAATTTGCCCTGTCAGGTGGGGTAAGCCAATATGCCCGCAAGGAAAAGCAAACAGCTGTCAGGCGGGCGAAGCGCGTTGGTGCTGTCTTAACCATTGTTCGATCAGTTCGCGCATCTCCAGCAGGCGCTGTTCGCTTTCCGCTTCAAAGCGGAGGACCAGTCCGGGCTGGGTATTGGAAGCCCGCAGCAGTCCCCAGCCATCCGGGAAGACAATACGCATGCCGTCAATATCGATGATTTCATAGCCGAGTGATGCAAAATGCTCTTTGGCCAGTTCCCCCAGTTCGATTTTTTTTTCATCCGGGCAGGGGATGCGAATTTCGGGCGTGGAGTGAACGGGCTCGACATCATCAAGGAGCGTGGATAATGGTGCATGCGCATCAGCCAGTACCTGCATGACCCGTGCGCCGGCATAAGCGCCATCGTCAAAGCCGAAAAAGCGATCGGCGAAGAACATATGGCCGGACATTTCGCCGGCCAGCAGGGCATGAGTTTCCTTCATTTTAGCCTTGATCGGCGAGTGGCCGGTTCGCCACATGACAGGATTGCCGCCTGCCTGGCGGATGCCGTCGTACATGCGCTGCGAGGATTTCACCTCGGAGATAATCGTCGCCCCCGGATGCTGGCGCAGCAGATGGCGGGAGAGCAGGAGCAGTAACATATCACCCCAGATAATATGTCCGTTTTCATCCACAATGCCGATGCGGTCACCATCACCATCAAAGGCAATGCCGAGATCCGCCTGTTCAGCGACGACCCGCTCAGCCAGGTCACGCATGTTTTCGGCAATGGTCGGGTCGGGATGGTGGTTGGGGAAATGGCCGTCCGGTTCACAATAGAGCTCAATCACCTCGCAGCCCAGACGGCGGTACAGGGGGGGCGCAATCATGCCTGAGGGGCCATTGCCGGCATCAATGACGACCTTTAATGGCCGGCACAGCGGGCAGTCACCGGCTACGAAATCGCTATATTCGTCAGTGATGTCATGTTTTGTGACTGTCCCGCGGTTCGCCGCAGCAGGCAGATTCTGTTGCATGCGCCGCATCAGTTCCTGAATGTCGCTTCCATGCAGGCTGTCCTGCCCGATCATCATCTTGAAACCGTTGTACTGGCCCGGATTGTGGCTGGCGGTAATCTGCAGGCTGCCGGCCGTTGCCAGCCGGAATACCGAAAAATAGGCCAGTGGCGTGGGGGTGATGCCGATATCAATGATATCACGCCCTGCATCCATTAATCCGCGCATGGCGGCTTTTTGCAGTCGCTCCCCGGACAGGCGCACATCGCGGCCGACGCTCAGGGGTCGCACATCGCCGGCCGGCAGCATGGACGCAAAGGCCCTGCCCAGGCAATAGGCGAAAGCCTCGCTGATATCGCGATCAGCAATGCCGCGGATATCATATTCACGGAAGGCATGGGCAGGGAAATCAGGCATGGCGGATATTCCCGTTGATATGCATCACCGGCATGGATGACCAAACTGGAAGCTTCAACATGCTTCAAATTCTGCGGCAGCCATGCCCGATACACAACCGCCGAAGCGTTATGTGCAGAGCTTCCGGACTTCCACACTGATTTCAACGGACTGTTCACCGTTGGTGAGCAGAATCTGTCCATCCTGAATGGTGTATTGCAGCTGCATAGCCCGCTGTGCCATCTGTTCGAGAGCAGCAACATCCTCATCGGCGAGGGAAAACACACTGAGGTTATCGAAACGGGCCAGTTTATGGCGCTGTTGTTGCCACCAGACTTCGCTGCTGCGCTGCTGGTAGTTGAAGATCATCACCTGCCCGGCGCGGCCACAGGCTTTGCGAATGCGTTTCTCGTCAGGCTGGCCCAGATCAATCCATATCTCGATCTCATCGCTGAGCGACTTCTGCCAGATATCCGGTTCATTTTCCGTACTGATACCTTTGCACAACTGCAGCGCCGGGCTGGCATGCAGCGCGAAAGCCAGCAGGCGCACCATCATGCGCCCGTCGCTCTCGGATGGATGGCGTGCGATGGTGAGCTGGTGATCATGATAATAGTGCCGGTCCATATCGGTGATCTGAAGATCGGCTTTGAAAATAGTGGATTTAATGGCCATGCGGGCTTCTATGGCATATCGGGATTTCAGGCAAGGTTTAGGGAACGCGCTTGCCGGATCATTCGGGCACCAGCCAGTCGAAGCGGGGGTGCCCCTGGCCGTGCGTGAGATGTTCGCATAGCCAGTCAAGCGCTGCATGCATGCCAGCTTGCGCATGCCAGGGAGGATTGACGGTGATGAGTCCGGCACCGCGCATTTGCATATCGGGGAAACAGTCGCAACAATCCAGTTCCGTCCACAGGATATTGCGTATGCCGGAACGCCTGAGCTCCTGAAACAGTTCCTCATGCCGGGCCTTCGGCAGAAGCGGATACCAGATAATATATACGCCCTGAGCGAAGCGGCGATAAGCCGCAGCCACGGCCCTGGCGGCATCGCGCAGCATAGCAGCGAACAGCGCTGTGGAGCCGGGATAGCGGATGAGCCTGTTATCGGCATTCTCTGCCTCGAGCATGGCCGCCAGCATCTCAGTGAGCAGGACATGTTTGACAACATCGGCATGGTTGACGGCGTGGTAGCTATGCTGATAACTGAGCATGACGGTATACTGAAGGCTCACGCCGGGCTTGCAAACGAGGTGTCGGACTTTTGCATCCATCCTGCAGCCGGTTAGCCTGCGCTCATGTCAGAATTATCGCCCGCATGTGAAACCCTGCAGCCCAATATCGCAGTAGCGCTGGTGCATTCGCCGGTGCTCAATCGCAGGGGCGAGGCTTCAACCACGGCCATTACCTCGATTGATATCCATGACTTTGCCCGTACCTGCGGATTTTATCATGTCGGGCCGGTCTATCTGGTGCATCCGGCTGAGGGGATGCATGCGCTGATTCATGATATCACCGACTATTACAAGACAGGGCCGGGCGGGGATCGTAATCCGGGTCGCAAAGAGGTTCTGAAGGCGGTCAGGACCGCTTTTTCACTCGAGGATGTACAGGCCGAAGGTGATTATCAGCTTTGGTATACCTCGGCATCGGCCCATGAAGGATGTATGATTGATGCCTCCAAACTATCAGAAATAAAGGGAAATCATCTTATCGTACTGGGTACGGGTTGGGGTCTGGATATCGAACATTTGCCTGAGCCAAATGGGTGGTTGTCACCGATAGCCGGTATCGGTATGGTTCGCCACCTTTCTGTAAGGGCTGCTCTGGCTATTTATCTGGACAGGCTGACCCGCTGAGTTTGGAGGCTTAACACAATGCGTGCATTGGATGATGTGACGAAGGATCAGATTCGTAGTGATATCCCGGCATTCCGTGAGGGCGATACCGTCCGCGTGAATGTACGTGTGGTTGATTTTAAGGACACCAAGAAGGGTGTAGAGCGTCGTGAGCGTCTGCAGGCCTATGAAGGTATCGTGATTGCCCGCCATAACAAGGGCATTTCCAGCAGTTTTACCGTGCGCAAGATTTCCAGCAATGTTGGTGTTGAACGCATCTTCCCGCTGCACTCGCCGATGCTGGAAAGCATTAAGGTAATTCGCCATGGCCGCGTGCGTCGCGCTAAGCTTTATTACCTGCGTGCCCTGCGTGGTAAGGCAGCGCGTATCCGCGAGCGTCGCTATTAAATACGCAGTTCATCTGCACATTTGAAAAAGGGGCTTCGGCCCCTTTTTTGTTGTCCGCGGCCGGGCCATCAAGCTTCTGCAGTTCGAAGATGACGGCAGCCCCGGCATTCGCCATAATACGCAGCCATTTCATGGCCGGAAGGCGCGAACATGCTCTGTGAGAGCTTCGCTGCAGACCGGTCAGTATTTCAGGAGTTTTCATGTCCGATCGCAGTCAGTTTTTCAACGCCCCGCTACAGGATGCGGTAGTCGCCGGGGCCATTAAGGCAGAGCTTGGTCGCCAGCGTCATACGCTGGAGCTTATCGCCAGCGAGAACATCGTGTCGCGTGCAGTGATGGAAGCGCAGGGCTCGGTGATGACCAACAAGTATGCTGAAGGTTATCCGGGGCGTCGTTATTACGGTGGCTGTGAGCATGTCGATGAGGTGGAGCGTCTGGCTCAGGAACGCGCCAGAGAGCTGTTCGGCGTCAAACATGCCAATGTACAGCCGCATTCGGGTTCACAGGCCAATATGGCCGTATACATGGCTGTATTGAAACCCGGCGATACGATCATGGGCATGGACCTTTCGCATGGCGGTCATCTGACGCATGGCTCGCCGGTCAACTTCTCGGGACGTCTGTATAATGTCGTGGCCTATGGTGTGCGCGAAGACGATGAACTGATTGATTATGATGTAATGCAGAAGATGGCTGATCTGCATCGTCCGAAGATGATCATCGGCGGCGCTTCAGCCTATGAACGGCCGATTGATTTCAAGCGTATGCGTGAGATAGCCGATTCCGTTGGCGCCATCCTGATGGTTGATATGGCGCATTATGCCGGCCTGATTGCAGCCGGTGCATATCCCAGCCCGGTGGGTCATGCGCATGTCATTACTACGACCACGCACAAGACTCTGCGCGGCCCGCGCGGCGGCATGATCCTGACTGACGATGATGATCTGGCCAAAGCCATTAATTCACGTATTTTCCCCGGTATCCAGGGCGGCCCGCTGATGCATGTGATTGCCGCAAAAGCAGTGGCCTTCGGTGAGGCGCTGGGTGAACAGTACAGACGCGATCAGGAACAGGTGATCGTCAATGCCAGGGCTATTGCCGAAGCGCTGTCCAAGGGCGGCCTGCGCATTGTCTCCGGCGGTACTGACTGTCATATGTTCCGTGTGGATGTACGTCCCCAGGGTATTACCGGCAAACAGGCCGAGGAAGCGCTGGAAGTGGCCGGCATCACGACCAATAAGAACACCATTCCATTTGATCCGGAGTCACCGTTTGTGACCAGCGGTATCCGCATAGGCGCATCGGTGATTACCTCACGCGGTATGCAGGAGGCCGAGGCCACCCGGATTGGCGAGATGATCCTGCGTGTGCTGCAGGCACCGGAAGATGAAGCGGTGCATAAGGCTGTAGCGACCGAAGTGCGTGCACTGACGGATCGTTTTCCGATTTACGAAGACTGATCAGGGGAATCCCCCATGCATTGCCCGTTCTGTTCCAATGAAGATACACGCGTGATTGATTCGCGCGTGGCCGAAGAGGGCGCGTCGGTACGCCGGCGCCGTGAATGCGAGGTGTGCGGCAAACGCTTTTCCACCTTTGAACGGGCGGAACTGAAGCTGCCTCTGGTGGTCAAGAAGGACGGTACGCGTCAGGCCTTTGATGTCGACAAGGTGCATGCAGGTATGCAGAAGGCGCTTGAAAAACGACCGGTATCGGCCGAGCAGCTGGAACAGGGTGTCAATGCGGTATTGCGTGCGGTGCAGGAAATGGGCGAGTCGGAGATTCCGGCCGAGGCACTGGGTGAATTTGTCATGGAACAGTTGCGCAATCTTGATGGCGTAGCCTATGTCCGCTTTGCCTCGGTATACCGTGAATTCAAGGATGTGGATGATTTTCTGGCTGCCGTAAAGACGGCCATGGGCAACAGGGAGTAGATATGACACTGAAGATAGCAGTTCTGCCGGGCGATGGCATCGGGCCTGAGATTGTGGATGAGGCACTGAAGGTGATGCAGGTACTCAACAATCATTTTGATTTAGGAGCTGAATGGGAAGAGGCGGGTATCGGCGGCGCCGGTTACGAGGCATCGGGAGACCCATATCCGGAAGCAACCCGGAAGCTTGCCCATGCAAGTGATGCGGTGCTGCTGGGGGCCGTTGGGGGGCCGCAGTGGGAACAGCTTGATAAGCCGCTGCGTCCGGAAGCAGGACTGTTAAAGATTCGCGAGGACCTGGGCCTGTTCGCCAATTATCGACCAAGCAAGGTGCATCGGCAGTTGCTTGATGCATCGACATTGAAGCCGGAAGTGATTGACGGCGTGGATATTCTGGTTGTGCGCGAACTGGTATCCGGCATCTATTTCGGCCAGCCGCGCGGCATCGAAGTACGTGATGGCGAGCGTTATGGTTTCAATACCATGGGCTACCGCGAAAGCGAGATTCGTCGGATTGCCCGCAAAGCCTTTGAAGCGGCACGACTGCGTGACAATTGGGTTTGCAGTGTGGAAAAGGCCAATGTACTGGATGTCTCCGAGCTATGGCGCAATGTGGTGATTGAATTGCATCAGAAGGAATACTCCGATGTTGAATTGTCGCATATGTACGTGGATAACGCCGCCATGCAGTTAATTCGTAATCCTAGGCAGTTCGACGTCATTGTTACCGGCAACCTGTTCGGTGATATTCTGTCCGATGAAGCCTCGATGCTGACCGGCTCGATCGGCATGCTGCCGTCTGCTTCAATCGGTGGGAAATTTGCCATGTATGAGCCTATTCATGGTTCAGCCCCGGATATTGCCGGTCAGAATAAGGCCAATCCGCTGGCCACGATTCTGTCGGTTGCGATGATGCTACGCTTTTCGCTGGATCGAGCCGATCTGGCTGACATGGTTGAAAAGGCGGTTGAGCATGCACTGGATGCCGGCGTGCGCACGGTAGACCTGGCCTTGGGTAGTGAAGCGTCGGTGTCATGCTCGGCCATGGGCGATGCCGTTTGCCAACAATTGCAGGCTTTGGCCGGATGATGGGGGATGAGAATATGAACAGCAGCATGGAGCCTTTCCTGCCTGAAAAAGACGGCTATCGTGTGGCTGTTATCGGAGCGACCGGCGCGGTTGGTCAGACCATGCTTGAGATTCTTGCCGAGCGGGATTTTCCGGTTTCCGATCTGGTGCCCGTTGCATCCAGCCGAAGCGCAGGCTCGGTGATCAATTTCAAGGGTCGGGAATATACCGTGCAGGATTTGGCCGCCTTTGATCCGGCCAGCGTGGATATTGCACTGTTTTCAGCTGGCGGCAGTACATCCTTAGAATATGCACCGCGCTTTGCCGAGACCGGATGCTATGTGGTGGATAATTCCAGTGCCTGGCGTATGAATCCCGAGGTTGCACTGGTCGTCCCTGAAGTGAATCCGCTTGCCATGGAGGCGGCACGGCATAATCATATTATCGCCAATCCGAATTGCTCGACCATCCAGATGGTGGTTGCACTCAAGCCGCTGCATGATGCTGTGCCGATTCAGCGGGTGAATGTTTCCACCTATCAGGCCGTGTCGGGCGCTGGCGGCAAGGCTATCGAGGAACTGGCCAAGCAGACCGGACAGCTACTCAATGCCCAGAGTACTGATGTGAATGTGTTGCCGGCCCGTATTGCCTTTAATGTGATTCCGCATATCGATGTGTTTATGGACGACGGCTATACCAGGGAAGAGCGCAAAATGATTGAGGAAACACGCAAGATTATGGATGCGGATATTGCTGTGACGGCAACGACCGTACGTGTGCCGGTGTTTTACGGGCACTCCGAGGCCGTTAATATCACTTTTGAAGCGCCGCTGTCAGCCGGCCAGGTGCGTGAAATCCTTGCGGATGCAGAGGGTATATGCGTTGTGGACGACCCAAAAGGAGAGGATTATCCGATGCCAAGTGAAGCGGCGGGCACCGATCATGTCTGGGTTGGCCGCATCCGGGAAGACCAATCTTGCCCCAATTCCTTGCATTTATGGGTTGTTGCTGATAATGTACGTAAAGGTGCGGCCCTAAATGCTGTACAAATAGCGGAAATTTTGATTCAACAACCTTAGTTTCACGGCCTCTGCAGGGGCTTCGATGGAGGGGAAAATGAGAAATCGACTTGGGCATAAGATGGTGCTTGGTTGGCTTGCGGCAGGGCTTTTTCTGCTGGCAGGAAATGCACAGGCGGTTTCGCTGGGCAAGATTGAAGTAGCCAGCCATCTGGGCGAACCCTTCTACGCCGAGATACCTCTGTCTCTGGATGGTGATGAAGCCATTTCCCGGGTATTTGTCGAAATAGCGGCGCCTACCGATTACCGTATCCTGGAAGTATACCGCGATGCAGTGCTGAACTCGATTCGCGCCGATGTCGAAAATGACAGCCGCGGCGCCCGCATTGAGCTTTCCTCCCGTAATGCACTTGATGCCCCGTTTTTCAATCTTGTTCTCAAGATGCGCTATAACCGCGCCACCCATTTCAAGAAATATCCGATTTTTCTGGATATACCCAAGTCTATCAAACCGGAGATTAAGCGGGCGCCGCTACCTAGCGTGCATGCGCTGCAATCACCGAGCGGTGTGGATACCCGGATGCCGGAACCCGTTGCAGCAGCACCGGTTGCTGCGCCTGCCAAAACTACCCCTTCCTTGGCTGCTGGAGCTTTTACCCCCTATGATGGCTGGGCGCGTATCGGGCGTTATGGACCGATGGTTTATGGTGACACGGTTTCTACCGTGGCCGAACGACTGCGTGTGAATGACCGTTATAGCCGCCAGCAGGTCATGATGGCCCTGTTCGAGAAGAATCGGGCCAAATTTGATCAGGATAATATTAATCTGATCAAGGCCGGCACCTATCTTGATGTTCCCCGCGCTGCTGAAGTTGAGCGCATTACCCCAAGTCAGGCGCGCAGCCTGATTGCCGAGCATGAGAAACGCTGGAAGGACTTGAAGCGGCAACCCCGTTATGCAGCTGTGGCCGAGGCGCAGAGAACGCGCTATAGCAAGCGTGTACGTGTCGGTAAACAGGCCGATGGTATTGCCAGGACACCCGAACCTGCACTGCAGAAGGGGGCGGAAACCACAACGCCATCCGGTGATACAGGTGCGGTAGCTCAGAACGGGGCTGCTGGTAAGACCGGGTCTGCAGATGCAACGGCAGAGGTCGCTGCGGAACTGGCAGCGTTGAAGCTGCAGAATGAAGCATTACAGGCCCGTTTAACCAAGAATGAAAAGCAACTCGAAGCGTTGAAGAACAAGCCTGCAGATGCAGCGGCAGCGGAGGCACGTAATAAAAAGCTCGAATTGCAGCTTGCACGCCTGCAGTCCGAACTGGATGCAGCTCGGGAGAAGTTAGCTCAGAAACAGGAAGGAGGCACGAGTTGGCTGACATGGCTATTCGGTGTGCTGGCGCTTGCCCTGCTGGGTGTTGTGGGAGTGCTGATGCGCCGCGAACCGGCGCATCCGGCAGATGCATCCTCCGGGCAGCAATTTGACACACCGGAATCTGTTGCAGCCGCAGCCGGTACAGAAGCTGCAGCGACTGCGCCGGAAGAAGACAATATCCCTGAAATCGAGGTTGAAGAAGCTGATATTGAAGCACTGACGGATGAGAGTTCATTCGAGACGGGCACGGAAGAAACTGCCCAGATGACGGTTGAGGAGCAGCAGGCATTCACCGATTCCATTCCCGATCTGACCGATGAAGATACCGGCTCGATGCCTGCCTTTACGGAAGAGGTTGAAGAAGAGCCTGATCCGAATGTTGATTATCTTTCCGAGGCGGATGTATACATGCGCTATGGCATGGAGGATGAGGCCCTGCAGCAGGTCGACATGGCCCTGCGTCTGAAGCCGGACAATGCTGAAGCACATATCAAAAAGGCTGAACTGTTACAGGCCAAAGGCAATAGCGAGGCCTTTGGTGAAACCATTGCCGATGCCACTCAGACACTGGCAGGGTCCGATCTGGAACGTTTCAATGAGGCGATTGGTGAATTGCAGAGTGCTCAGGCCGGTGGTTCAGAATCAGCGGTTTCCCTTGAGGATACGTTGCCGCCGACTAATGTCAGTGGCCTGATTGGTGAAGAGGTTGCCAGCGAGGAGAGTGGCCTGGAAGCGGAAGCTACAGTGTCTGAAATAGAGGATCTTGGATTCGGCGATGCTGAACTTGACACCAGCAGCACCTCTGAAGAAGGTGTTGATACCATTATCGACCAGGCCGGTGTCAGTGATACGGCAGAGCTTGATGCGGCCATGTCCGACCTGGATGGCCTTGATCTTGGCATACCTGAAGAAACCGATGCAGAAGAGGCACCTGTAGAAGAGGCACCTGCAGAAGAATCGGTTGCATCAATCGATACTGATGACAGCAGTGGTGGTTTGGATTTCGACCTGTCGGATGTGGAAATGCCCGATCTCGGGGAGGCTGCTTCGGAGTCTGAAGATTCTCAGATCGAGACAGCCGATCTGGAAAAAACAGTGGCGATGGACTGGTCCAAGGATACTTCGGTTGATTCCGATGAATTCGATATCTCAGGCGAAAGCGGTGTTGAAGATACTGCATTTGAATCAGTAGCAGAGGAGCCTGAGCTGACGACCGAAGCAACGGCTGAGGCAGGGCCGGAACAGGCCGGGGAAGAGATCAGCTTCGTTGAGGATGCTGTCGATGTCGAAGAAGAGAGTGCCGAGCCGGAGGCTCAGGAGTCTGCTCCTGCAGCTGAAGTGGAAACCACAGCCAGTCTGGAGCTCGGTGATGGCGATCTGGATGATGGTTTTGACATCGCGGATGCAGAGGTTGAACCGGCTGATGATTTCACCAGTACCATACGCACCTCTTTGGACGAAGTGGGCGGGGAAGCCAACGATTTTACCGCGACAGGTGAACATGATCTGCAGCTGGATGCGGATGCGTCAGACAATCTGGATGAATCCATGCTTGAGGCGGTGACTGATGAGGCGAAGCCTGAAGCGGATCAAGAGGTCACCATCGATGGCATTTCACTCGAACTTGATGATGACATAGATGCAACCCAGAAGCTCGACAGCCTGCTCAGTGAATTTACCGACGAGGATGATGACAAGAAGGACTGAAACAGGATTCAGTAAGCGGCATTAAGCCCGTTATCCACTGTCTGAATAGTTCCCTGATGTTGGCGAATATCTATCAGGCCCATACATGGGCCCGTCTCTGGCTCGGGCTGGCCATACTCCTGCTGGTCTTGATGAACCATGCCCTGACATCCGGCCTGCTCCTGCTCCTGCTGTTGATGGCTCTGTTGCGTTTGTTACAGCACGGCTTTATGTCTATGAAGCGTTTGTCAGGGCTGCTGCGCTGGTTTCTGCCGCCAATCTTTCTGCTCCATGCACTGTTCACCCCGGGCGCATTGGTGTTTCCGGGCCTTTCATTGCCATTAACCTACGAGGGTATACAGCGCGGTTTGTGGATATGCGTGCATTTTACCGACATCTTTCTGGCAGCAATGATGCTGGGCTCCATGCTTAGCCAGAGTGAGTGGCTGCAGCTGCTGGCTGGCGTTCCGGGCTTTCAGCAACGAGCCGGGGTGCATGCGGTGATGCTGGCCATGATGCACCGAAATGTGTCCGGACTGATAGCCCATGTGGATCGGCAATGGCGGCTGCGTCGTCGCTGGATGAATGCTCCGGGCATGCTGATTATTGCCATGCGGCAGGCTCTGTGTGCAGCAAGAATGCAGGCGCATACGCTGTGGCTGCGCTGGCCTGGCGAAACACATCCTGCAGTTGGCCAACTCGGTGCCAGGCAAAAAACTGCTGTACTACCGAGGCTGGCAATGGATGCATGTCTCATCGCGGGGGGGCTGATTGCACTGGCCATGGGGCTGCAATGAGTCAATCACCTCGGCAACGCATTGCCATGGTGCTGGAGTTCGATGGTCGTCCATTCCACGGCTGGCAGCAACAGGAGCATGCCATATCCGTGCAACAGGTGCTGCAGGAGGCATTGCAGAGTATTGAGGCCGTTCCTGTGCAGGTGATTGCGGCCGGACGCACCGATGCCGGTGTGCATGCCAGCGCCATGCTGGTGCATGCGGATGTGAATCAGGATCGCTGGCTTCGTTCACCAAGGGCATATGTGCATGGATGCAACAGCCATTTGCCGGCATCCGTGCGTGTCCTTGGGGTGCGTGCAGTGAGTTCAGATTTCCATGCCCGCTTCGATTGTCGGGGCAGGGCGTACAGGTACGGGATATGGAGTCGCGGTACAGCTTCGGCACTGGAGATGTGGCGACACTGGTGGATGCCGCGCAGACTGGATATTGAACTGATGCGTGATGCGGCAGGCTATTGTCTGGGCAAGCAGGATTTTACGGCGCTGCGGGCTTCCGGTTGCCAGGCATCACATGCCATACGTTGCATCAAGCATATCGCGATTGAACAGCAGGAGTACGGCATTTACGTTGATGTGGCGGCTGATGCCTTTTTGTATCACATGGTGCGCAATCTGATCGGCAATCTGGTTGAAGTCGGTATTGGAAAACGTTCACCTGAGGCATTTCGCGACATCCTGGCCAGCCGGGACCGAAGTCTTGGTGCGGCGACCGCTCCGGCTCATGGCCTGTATTTCAGCGATGCCGTTTATGATGATTTTACGGCACGGGAACTTATCGACTGTATCTAGGCATCTGTTTCATGATGCCTGTTGGCCAGTAACATTTGCATACAGCTGTTTAACTTTTCCAGGGTGACCGGCTTGTGCAGCAGATGTACGTTGTGTTTGCTGGCTTGTTGCAATTGCTTGTCCTCGCCAAAGGCGGTAATCAGAATGATAGGTATGTCGGCGCTCTTCTTGCGTACCTGCTTAATGAATTCCAGGCCGTTCAACACTGGCATATGAAAGTCGGTAATGATCAGGTCGAAGGGTTGCTCTGCCTGTAAAAAAATATCCAGCGCCTGCTGGCCATTCTCGGCCGTGGTTATTTCATGCTGCATTTTCTTGAGTAGAGTGCCGTGAATGATAAGAACATCAGGAGCGTCATCGACAAGCAGGATACGGCATGGCCGGATATTCTTTGCCTCGGCTTCAGCAGTCGCAGGAGAGGTTTCAGAAGTGTTCGCAGCTATATGATCCACATGGGGGGGCATATGGATGGTAAAGCAGGTGCCTTTGCCGAGCTCGGACTGTACATCAAGCTGGCCATGGTTTTGATTGACGACGCGTTGAACCATCGCCAGTCCAAGGCCGGAGCCACCTTCATTTTTTCTGGTGGTCCAGAAAGGCTTGAAGATATCGTCGATATCCTCCTTCGCGATACCTGCGCCATCGTCGCGAACTTCAAAGCAGAGGGAGGGGTATCCGGGCTGGCTTAATTCATGATCAGGGTCGGCATAAACAGATACGTTTATCTGGCCGGTAGTCTGAATGGCGGCGGCGGCATTATGGATCAGGTTGAGCGTGATCTGCTCGATTTCCGAAATGCTGCAGACGATTTTTGGCAGAGGCTTCAGAATATCGCAATTCAGCTGGATATGGGGCGGCAATTGCAGCCGAGCCAGACCAATAATGTTTTCCAGTGAATACTGTGCATCTTCACCGGAGCTGCACTGCTGACCTTGTGTTTTGTTATCGTGCCCCAGTGTCAGCAGGTGACCGACCATAGATGCGCCGCGCTCTCCGGCATCGATAATGGCCTGCAACTGATCCTTCTTGATATCATCTTTCGCATCCATGTGCAGAATTTCGGCATGGCC
The DNA here is from genome assembly GCA_021545585.1 of Zetaproteobacteria bacterium. Classification (GTDB taxonomy): domain Bacteria; phylum Pseudomonadota; class Zetaproteobacteria; order Mariprofundales; family Mariprofundaceae; genus JAJRVH01. The sequence continues at coordinate 8,848 of JAJRTF010000045.1, read as the reverse complement.
GATCATGCTGGTCAGGATATTGCGGAAATCATGTACAATCCCGGCAACGAGCGCTGACATATAACCTTGGCGATGCATGGCCTCGAGCTGTGCCTGAGTGGTTTCACGCTGGGTTACATCGAGAACAAAACACACACCGATCCACTTCTCTCGCCAGCGGAGTTTCGTCGTATTGCACATCAGGCGCAGAATATTGTCATTGGCATCGCGTCCGCGAATATAGATGAACTTTCTTTTCTTTGCCCCTTCCTCCTGTGTGCCGGCTGCAGGCGGCTCGGACTGCAGGCTCTGGCGACAGAATTCGAGCATTTCTTCCCCGTCTTCCAGCAGGGTGAGCATGTCCGGCTGCTCGCCAATCAGGCGGGTGTAGTCATCGCGGAACACCTCGTTGATGGCGGCATTGGCATACAGAATACGAGGCTGGTTGTTGTCATCCAGATCATAGGTGAATACCGGCAAAGGCCCCTGATCCAGCAGGCTAAAAGAGCTCTTTTCGGCTTCGTTCTGGCCGCGTATGGCACGTTCGGCCTTTTCTCCGATCAAATACACATAGGATGGGATCACGACCAGTCCTGCCAGTTGCCAGATCAGCAGGGTACGATCGAGATCCATATGCATATTGAACAGGGTGTAAATGCCTACGCCAATCAGGCCGATAATGCTTAATGCCTGAGTATACAGCAGCAGTGCATTGCCATAGCGAAAGCTGTTGCCGAAGATAATCACCAGCAGCAGGAAATAGATGCCGCTGCTATGGCCGCCGTCAACAATGGCGGCAAAACTGACAATGGCGATATCGAAGGCAGGGCCGAACAGGGCGCGGAAAGCTGAAAGAGGTCGCCGTTTGATGGCTGGCAGGGACAGGGCGTTGTAGGTGAAATAGGCGACAGCGGCAAACAGGAGGGTGGAATAGTACTGGGAAAAGAATACGGCATGCTGTTGCAGATAAAGCATGCCGGCGGCAGCAAACAGCATACGTGCGTATGCCTGCTGCTTCTGAATGTTGATCATGGACTGACTGCCGGGTTGCGTGCGCTTGATCAGCCAGTTTTCGATAATAAATTTTTTAATGGTCTTTCTCCCTCATTGATTTATACGAGTTTAGCCATTTAGCCGGCAGCTGCAAGTTCAGATCGCCATGTGGTTGTTCAGACAGCAGGCGATTTACAGGCGGACTTGGCAGGCGGTATGTGCTAGGGTTGCCGCACGGATGCATGACGCATTCAGTCGCCACTTAAATTATCGGATACTCAGGAGTTTAGCGTGTTGTATGTTGCTGTGCGGGCCGCCAGACGGGCCGGAGATATGATTGCACGGGCCTTTGATGAACGCGACGACCTGCAGGTGCAGCAGAAAAGCGATCGTGACTATGTGACCGATGTCGACCAGCGTGCCGAGGCGGCTATTGTGCGTGAGATTTCACGCCATTATCCGGATCATGGCATTGTCGGTGAGGAAACGGAAAAGCGCATCAATCCGAATGCCGCCATTCAGTGGTATATTGATCCACTCGATGGAACAACCAATTTCATTCATGGCTATCCGCATTTCGCGGTGTCTATTGCCGCCTGGAAAGATGGCAAGCCCCTGCTGGCCGTGATCCATGATCCGATTCGCAATGAAACCTTTGAAGCCCGCAATGGCAATGGTGCTTTTCTTAACCGCCGGCGTCTGCGCGTCAGCAGTACCGGTGAGATGCAACATACCCTGTTTGCTTCCGGTCTGCCTTCATACCGGCGTGATCAGATTGATGTGTTTCAGACACGTATGGAGCGCTGCATGCACACTGTGGACAGTTATCGGCGCGGTGGTTCGGCTGCACTTGATCTTGCCTATGTGGCCGCCGGTCGGCTGGATGCCTACTGGGAGGCCGGTTTGCAGCCCTGGGATATTGCTGCGGGCTGTCTGCTGGTACAGGAGGCCGGAGGCATGGTAACTGATATTCAGGGCTCCAGCCTGAATCTGGAGAAGGGTGATGTTCTGGCAGCCAATCCGAAGCTGCATGGCGCCTTTGTGGAGTTGCTGAAGGTCTGAATGCCGGCTTTCAGTGCCCTTCGCGCTGCAGAAGAAGATAAAGGCCCAGACCTCCAAAGACCAGATTCGGCAGCCATGCCGCATAGGCGGCAGGCAGCCGTTCACCGCCGGCCAGCAGTGAGCTGGCATTACCCAGTACATAGAACACCAGTCCGAGAGAAATAGCTGCCATCATACCCCAGGAAGCTTTGCCTGTGCGACTGTTGTTTTGCATGCATAAGGCGGCAGCGAGGATCACCATCAACAGGCAGGCCATGGGCGCGGCAAGTTTTCTGTGCAGGGCAAAATTATACTGACTGGAACTTAAACCGGCGTGACGAAGTTCGCGAACATACCGGTAGAGTTCAAAAAAATGCATATGGCGCGGCAGCGGAAGCTCGGCGGTTTCCGGGCCGGCAACTGAATGAATGCTCATGCTCTTCAGGTGCTGCATGCGCATGGTTTTTGACGGCGTAGAAGTGCTGATATTCACCTCATTGAGTTGCCATGTGTCATTGGAAAAACTTGCACGGGCGGCGTCTATGCGCTTCTTCCAGACGCCCTGTGCATCTGTTTCCAGCAGCATCAGGCTGTACTGATTGGCGCCCAGCGGGGTCAGGCGGAAGAAGCGATGATCATCCTTAAGCCATTGCACGCCGTGAGCTGCCGCCTGTTTATGCTTGATGTGTACCTGCTCGATCACATCAAGGCGTTGATTGGTGGCCGGGGAAATCCATTCTCCGATAACGAAACTGAACAGGGATGCCAGCAAAGCAACGGCCAGCAGGGGTGTCAGTAGCTTGTTGATGCCCAGGCCGGCGGCACGCACGGCGACAATTTCCTGATGGTGTGACAGCTCAATCAGATAAATGCTGGCTGCAATAAGCACGATAATGGGCATGAACTCTGAAATCATGAATGGACATTTCAGCAGCAGATATTCGATCAACAGTGAAGCATTCAGTCCATGACCAAGATAACGCGCCTTGTCGAAGGCCTCGATGATGGCATATATGGACAGCAATGCCCCCAGCGTGCCAAGAGAACGCTTCAGACAACCGGTAAAAATCCAGCGGAATAACACAGGCATGGGGCAAGCATAACACCGTTCTTTACGGATTGAGAACTGCATGATCATGAGTGGCTGAAAGAGGGGGGATGCATTGGATGCTTGAGCTGCTACACTGCGGCGCTGCTTTAATCAGTATGGAGGTCAGGTATGCCCTGGAGTAACCAGAACGATCCCAATCAGAACCCGTGGGGCAACCGCGGTGGAAACAATCAGACGCCCCCTGATCTGGACGAAGTGATTCGCCGTTTGCAAGAGCGCTTCTCAGGTATATTTGGCGGCGGTGACGGCGGTGACGGCAGTGGCGGCGCGGGCCTTGGTAAGGGTGCAATAACCGCTGCTATGGCGGTGCTTTTTCTGCTCTGGAGTCTGTCCGGCTTTTACAAGGTGGCAGCCGATGAGGAAGCTGTAGTGCTGCAGTTCGGCAAGCATGTGGCTACCAAGGGGCCGGGCCTGAACTGGCATATTCCGTATCCGGTGCAGACGGTTGAGAAGCTGCCCGTTACCCGGGTGCAGCGTCTGGAGGTGGGTTTCCGCAAATTTTCCGACGGTAGTATCCGCAAGCGTTCCAATGAATCACTGATGCTGACCAAAGACGAAAACATCGTCGATATCTCGTTTATTGTACAATATAAAATCAAGAGTGTGGAAGAGTATCTGTTTAATATTGATAGCCCGCTGAAAACGGTGCGTGATGCGGCTGAATCCTCGATTCGCGAGGTGATCGGCCGTACCCTGATTGATGATGTGCTGACCGATAAGAAAGCGGAAGTGGAAGTGGAAACCCAGGAGCTTATTCAATCGATTCTTGATAATTATAAAACGGGGATCTCGGTGACGACAGTCAAGCTGCAGGATGCCCAGCCGCCCGAGCGCGTCATTCGCGAATTCAAGGATGTGGCATCAGCGCGTGAAGACCGCGAGCGGGCCAAGAATGAGGCACAGGCCTATGCCAATGATATTATTCCGAACGCACGAGGCGAGGCCAAGAAGATGGTGCTGGATGCCGAAGCCTATGAAAAGGAAATGATTGACCGGGCTACCGGTGAGGCCAAGCGTTTTGAAAGTCTGTTGGCTGCTTATAAACAGGCGCCGAATGTAACCCGCAAGCGTCTGTATATGGAAACCATGGAGGGCGTGCTCGCCAAGGTCGATAAGGTGATTGTGGACGGTTCGATAGCGGATAAGGTGTTGCCTTATCTGCCGCTTGATCGGGCTGGCAAAGTGGAGGTGGCGAAATGACAGGCAAACAGACATTTATGTTGATGCTTCTGGCCGCATTGGCGGCACTGGTGGGTAGCACTGCTTTCGTGGTGGATCAGCGCGAGCAGGCGCTGGTGCTGCAGTTCGGCAATCCCAAACAGGTGGTGTCCGAAGCCGGCCTGCATTTTAAATGGCCGTGGCAGAATGTGCGCAGTTTTGATCTCAGGCTGCTGGAAAGTGATGCTCTGCCCAATGAGGTAATCACCAAGGATAAGAAAAGTATCCTCGTAGACAATTATACACGCTGGAAAATCATTGATCCGCTGAAGGTTTATCAGGTTGCACGTGATGAGAAAGGTGTAGCTGCACGTATGGATGATGTGGTTCGGGGTAAGGTGCGTGAGGTGCTGGGTCAGCATACCCTGCATGAGATCGTATCCGGCGGTGACCAGGAAAACCTGCGTATTGAGCTGATGAAATCAATCCGTGACCGGGCTGATGCCAATGTGCGTGGTCTGGGTATCTCAGTGGTTGATCTGCGTATCAAGCGTGCTGATTTGCCGCAGGAAAACTCCGAGGCTGTCTTCCAGCGCATGAAGGCTGAGCGTAACCGTATTGCCAAGGAATACCGTTCCGAAGGTGAAGAGGCAGCCAAGGAAATTCGTGCTGAAGCGGAGAAAAAACGTAAGGTGCTTTTGGCTGAGGCCTATAAAAATGCCGAGATACTTCGCGGTAAGGCTGATGCAGTGACAACCAGGATTTATGCCAGGGCCTATCAGAGGGATCCGAAGTTTTATGCCTTTACCCGTTCGCTGGAGGCATATCGGAGCGCTATTGGCGAAGGCACCCGTCTGGTGATTTCACCGGATTCCGAGTTCTTCCACTTCTTTCAGCAATCTCGCCAATAGGCTGGTCATCACAAACGGGTAGAAGTAAACGGCATGGAAGATCTGTTTGCGGCCCTGGGACTGGTTCTGGTTCTGGAAGGGGCGCTGTATGCACTGTTTCCGCAGGGGATGATCAATGCGATGCGCAGATTGCCTGATATTCCGCCTGCTTCCCTGCGCTTGATGGGCTTGCTTTCGGTGGCTCTTGGCTGGCTGCTGGTTAAACTTGTTCGCGGCTAGAAGTCGATGCAGTGCAGGCTGTGTGCCACCTTACCCGATGGTATCAATATTACGTAATGTCGATAAGGTTTCGGAAACATACTGATGGATATTTCTTGATACGGCGGCACGTAGCGGCGGATGTAATTCCAGCACTTCCTGAAAAATCGGCATTGGAATGCTGATCAGTGTGGTTGGCTCCATGGCAATCAGCGAGGTTAGATTTGTATCTGAACTGAATCCCGTATGTCCGTGCAGGGATGCTTCCCAGCCATAAATATGCCCCGGTTTAATGGATGTGAAGATATGGCTGTCACCGGTATGGGCTTCAACGATCCTGCGTAACAGACCGGAAACGACCAGATCAACGGACTCGATAGGGCTGCCTTCCCGGGCAACAACCGAAAAAGTCTCCTGATTCTTTATTTCGACATGCTGAGCCAGATACAGTCGCATGCTTTCCGGCAAAGCGGCAAGCATGGCGTTCATACTTAATATGAACTTTCGCCGGCGGATTTCGGCATCCTTTTGCCAGGCCTGTTGCAAATCCGGCTCTTCAAGGAGCAGGCGGGAGATGTGTTTGCTGGAAAATTTCAGCAGGGTCGAGGGCTGACTGGCCATCACGTCAACACAGCGTTTGCCGTCATAAAAATAGGCAATATCGCCGGCAATGGCGCCGTCCTTCAAATGATCTACCAGTAGTGGCTGGTCATGATTCGGGAAATGCTTCCAGACACACAACTCCCCTTCACAGAGCAGAAAAACATCACCATCTTCATCGTCCTGATGGAACAGATATTCACCTTCGTCTAAATGCAGGCGTTTGGGGCGCCTGAACAGCGAAGTCTTTTTCCCTGCCTGGCGCAGAAAGGTGCTGAATTGTATGGATTGTGAGGCTTTCATGACCGTCTGACGCAGTGCCTGAATCTCTTCGGCTGCAGCAGTTTTATCCTGTTTGAGTAGCAGCTTGTGTAGTCGGTCGAGTATATGATCAGCGCGGGCTTCTCTTTGCAGCTGAATCAATACCTCGGCATAGGCTCGAAGATAACTCTCATCGTGGGGATTGATTTCAGTCAATTTGTGCAGTGAGGCTGCCTTCTGCTCCAAATTAGTCTGTTCCATGCTGCTCATGTTACGTGGCCTGCAGGGAACTGACCTTACGCATCATCTTTTCACGTTGCGCCTCGGCATAATTCATCAGACCTTCCTTCAGCGGCGGATACGCCTCGACGACATTCTTAAAGCAGGAGTAGGGGATATGCGCCATGGTTATCTCTGACATGGCAACAAGATCTGCCGGACAACTGGATTTACGAATGGCAGAGGTGTCCCCGATGAGTTCGCCCCCCGTCAGAGCGTGAAGTACATGACGAGTCTTGTTGATGGTGATTGTATATGCCGCCTCCCCGCGAACCAGCATATCAACAACCTTCAACTCGTCTCCGGCGCTGTGAATGGTTTCACCGATTGCGTAGGTACGCAGTTCGGTTTCCAGAGCCATGTCCTGACGCATGTCGAGCGGTATTTTCTGTAGCAGCGGGTTTCCCGATAGCAGGTAGGTCATATAACGAAAGTCCGATATGCGCTTCAGCTCCACCTCCAGGCCTGGATTGTCAATAAGCGCCTGGATAATTTTTGTGCGTGGCAGCTTGATGACCAGGCTGTCCTTGTTGGCCACTACATCGGCATTGCGAACGCCCGGATCCAGCAGACAGCCTTCGCCGACCACCTGGCCCGGTTCGATCAGGTTCAGCAAAATGGTTTTACCGTTTGCCGCAGTAACGAAGATCGCCAGCTCTCCCTTGAGCAGCAGATACATAGTGTCGCCTTTATCGCCAAGATGGAACAGGTGATGGCCTTCCTTGATTCGCCGCTGATGCATGAATTGCCAGACCTTGTTTTGCATTTCATCGGGCAGAAGTTTGATGACGGGTTTGCGGTTCGAATCCTCTATGGCACGGATGCGGCCGATTTGCGGGTATTGCCGGAGCAGATCATTGGCGCGGTTGACATTTCCCGCCTCCATCAGGACTTTATGCAGTTGCTGCAACACTTCCTTGGCAGTGGATGGCTGGTCTGCCTCGATAAGAAGGTCGGCGTATTTTCTCAGGTACCCTTCATTTTCAGGATACAGTTTGGCCAGGTCGCCGTAAACAGCGAGTTGTGAGTTGTCCTGTTCGGATGTCGATCCGCCATGCGTCATGCAATGTTACCTTTGATGTAATTTCATCTCATACCCGTTTAATGTGCCGGTACGCATGCCATCATAGACGGCAATGGTAAACTCTGCCAGAGCGCATGACATAGAATAGATGTACGGATGCTGCTTGCAATGCTTGCCCCGGCTGGGAGTATTGCCAGTAATGAAGAAGACATGCCTGTTATTCATCTTTGCAACCATGCTGGCCGGCATGCCGGGGCTGGCTTTGGCTTCTACAGCCGAGGTGAGAGATGTACGCCTGTGGACGGCACCGGACCATACCCGGCTGGTGTTTGATCTTAACAGGCCTGTGGTATACCAGGTGTTTCGTTTGCATAAACCCGAACGTATTGTCATTGATATCAAAAAATCGCGTCTGACGGCAAAACTGGATCAACTGGCGCTGCCGGATCCGGTGATTGCCGGTTTGCGTCACGGGGTTCCTGAAAAAGGGGTGCTGCGTATCGTTCTGGACGTAAAGGAAAAGGTGCAGCCTCGCTCTTTTCTGCTTAAGCCTATGCACGGTAAGCCCAATCGCCTGGTGATTGATCTGATGCGCCCGCAGCAGGCGCGCAAACATGCTGTGGAGGCCTCGCGTGCCCGCGGCAAGCGGGGTCTGGTGATTGCTGTGGATGCCGGTCATGGCGGTGAGGATCCTGGCGCCATTGGGCCACACAGATATATGGAAAAAGATGTCACGCTGGCTGTGGCCAAAAGGCTGGCACATATCATTAACGGCAAACCGGGTATGAAGGCGGTATTGATCCGCAAGGGCGATTATTTTGTACCGCTTGCCAAACGCTGGAAGTTGGCTCGTGCTGCACATGCCGATATGATGATCAGTATCCATGCCGATGCGGTGCGGCGCGGTAACGCCAAGGGGGCGAGTGTGTACACCCTGTCGGAGCGCGGAGCCACCGAGGATAAGGCGGCCAAGGCTCTGGCGGCCAAGGAAAATGCAGCTGATGAAGTGGGTGGTGTGGCCTTTGAACAGGTCAAGGATCCGATGGTGAGCCGTATTCTCGGCGATATGTTCCGTCGCGACAGCTTGAACAGCTCCCAGATTCTGGCTGAGGAGATTATCGGTCAGATGAGGCATGTCGGACCGATTAAATATGCAACACCCAAGCGTGCCCGTTTTGTGGTACTCAGTGCGATGGAGATACCCAGCGTACTGGTGGAGCTGGATTATATTTCCAACCCGTCACGCGAACGAAAATTACGCAATGCCGCGCACCAGAAAAAGCTGGCCATGGC
>JAJRTF010000044.1 GCA_021545585.1 Zetaproteobacteria bacterium | reverse complement strand
TCTTGGCAATCAGCGCACGCTGCTGCGCAAGCGAGGCAACGGCGCGCTTGCGCCCGGCTGCACTGACATCAAAAGCTGCCCGGCTGATGGCTCTGACCTTTAACTGCGCCTTGTCACGGGCAAAACGGAGTTCGGCCAGTTTGGCATCGGCTTCCAGCGCCCGCATCTGCGCATCGGCATCGGCATGATAGAGTTCCAGCAACAGCGCGCCTTTTTTCACCTGTTGCCCGGATTGTATATACACGCGGTCAACCTTGCCGGCCACTTCAGTGCTGATATTCACACCCTGCAGGGCCCGCAAACTGCCGATGGCATGCAGCGTCGGCTGCCAGTCCTGATAGCTCACCCGCATCGCCGTGATCGTAGCCGGCGGTCGCGTATTGGATGCCAGGTATTTCTGCATCATATAGGCACCGAACATACGGTAGCCGTACAGGCCGCCAAACAGCAGTCCCACGCCGAGCAGCATCCAGATCATGCGTTTACGCGTTTTACTCTTGTCCATGATTCTTCTCCGTTTGGGCGCTGCCTGTCCACGCCCTGAAAAAATCCGCATTACCGGCCACCGGACGGTAGGCATCGTCGCGTTGCCACCAGCCGCCGCCCATGGCCTGAAACAGTGCGGCACTGTCGGCCAGCAGCGTTGCCCGCGCCTGCACCACGCCGATATGACTCTGGCGATACTGCTGCTGGGCATTGAGCAGGATCAGAAAACTGGCCGCACCCAAATCAAACTGGTGTTGCACCAGAGCCTGCGTTTGCCTGGCCAGCGATTCGGCTTTCAGTTGTAGTTTGAGGCCGCGCGCATCGCTTTGCAGCGCCAGCAATACATCGGCAACATCGCGAAAGGCCAGCAATACCGTCTGCTGATATTGCGCCCGTGCCGCATCAAAACTGGCCAGCGCCTGCCTGCGTTTGGCGCTCAGTTCGCCGCCATGAAATAGCGGTTGCAACACATTGCTACCGATACTCCAGATGCCGCTGGCAGGCCCGGTCAGCAGATTGCTGAACTGTACCGCCTGCCTGCCGAATCCGGCCGTAATCTTGAGTGATGGATACAGATTGGCCGTCGCCAGCCCGATCAGTGCGCTGGCCTGATGCAGTTGCGCTTCAGCAGCGCGAATATCCGGTCGCTGATGCACCAGCTCGGATGGCAGACTCACGGGCAATGATGCCGGCAGATGAAGCCCGGCCAGCTCAAATGCAGGCATAGCCGGTGTTTCATCGACATGATTGCTTCCCGAACGTTCACCTGGAAAACGCCCGACCAGCACCGATAACTGATGCTTCGTCTGCGCCAACTGTTTCTCCAGCGGCGGCAATGCCGTTTCTGCCTGTGCCAGCGCGGTACGCTGACTCAATACATCGGCATCGGTCACTACACCGATGGCCGACTGCCGCTCGACAATCTTCAGCTGTTCACGCCGACTGTTAACTATATCGCTGGCCGCCTGCCATTGACCACGCAATGAGGCTTCGGAAATTGCCGTGGTCACGATATTGGCAGCCAGCGTCAGTTTGGCCGCCTCCATCTGAAAACCCTGATAATCCACCTGTGCCCGCAGCGATTCCAGATAACGCCGCCCGCCACCGAACGGATCGAATGCATAGGAAACACTCACCGAAGCGGTATGCAGGGAGTAGATAAAATCGCCGTTCTGCCCGAATGAGGCACCGGACAACTTCTGGCGATCAGTTCGAATGCTGCCATCGGCGGTCGGATACAGGATCGTGCCACTTTGCGAGGCATAATCCTCCTGCGCGGCCCGCAAGGTGGCTCTGGCCGCTGCCAATGTCGGGCTCTGCTGCATGCCCTGCTGGATCAGTTCGTCCAGTTTTTTGGAGCCATACACCCGCCACCACTGATCGGGGATACGCCCACCCTGTTTCAGCTCAGGCCCGTCGGCGCTTCTATTTTCTGATGGGTGCTCTAATGCGCTGCTGTACTGCTCCACCTTCGGCGCATCGGGTGTATGAAAATCCGGCCCAAGGGCGCAACCAGCCACAAGCACGCCGACCAGCGCTCCGGCGGCAATGCATTTAGATTTAATGCGTTTCGATATCATTCCCATCAGCCCTGCTCGCCGAAACCATGCGGACAGGCAAACCAGGCATGACCGGCCAATGCCTTCACCGCCGCAGCACGGCAGGCATCGAACATCTGTTCGGGGGCGGGGTCATTCCACCCATAACCCTTGAGAAAATGGATCACATTGGTGGTGAAATGTTTATAACTGCACGCCTCATGCTGGTCGCCATCGGCGCGCGCAATGCCGGACTGGGCAGTTGAATTCAGACCGACGCACAACCCCCACATGCCGTGATTGAGTAGCATCGCCAGTTCCTCACGCGCCGCATCATCGAGGCAGGCATAGCCGTTGAGCTCGCTGCTCAACATCTCCAGCACCAGCGATTGTGCCAGCACGAAAAAGGATTGATGTAATGTGTTCAGTTCCTGAATACGCTGCGGATTGGCCCGCGACCACACCGACGGCATCAGCGACAGATTCTCGATCTCAACCAGACCGGGATGATGCTGAGCAATCAGCCAGTTAATTGTAAAACCGGTGACAATGCGCTGCATGGCCGGTTCATCCGCCTCGATCACGCCCTGATACAGGGACTTCTCCTCGCGCGTCAGAAACGCCGCACACCCCATCAGCAGATCTTCCTTGGCTGCAAAATGCGAATAGATCGTCCCCATCGACAGCTCGCACGCTTTCGCCACATCCGACATGCGCACCCCGAGAAATCCTTTTTCGACAAACAGACCAATCGCCTGCCGCAATATCTTTTCTTCCCGTTCCGCCCGTTTGAGCTGCCTGTTCATAAGCACCACCGCACCACTTTGAATATTATACGAATAATTATCGAATATTATTCGCCGTCAAGAAAAAGGTGGAATCTGGTAACTTATTCACGTATCAACAGTGTTTTTTAGCCTGAATGGGCGGACACGGTACATCGCCGTAGGAGCAGAATACGCAACAGTCACCGTCTTTGGGCTTGAGTAATACATGGCACTGTTCACATTCATAGAACCACTGGCAGGCATCGGTGGGCATGGTTTCTTTTTTGCGATGGCCGCATTCCGGACAGGTAATCGTTGATTCAGCAATCATGGGCTTTCTCCATCTGTTTGAATGAAGCCAGGCAGCAACGACCGGATGGGTTTCTGGATTCACAGGCGCAAAGTTTCTCTTTCGTCTGCTGCACAACAAAGGCT
>JAJRTF010000043.1 GCA_021545585.1 Zetaproteobacteria bacterium | reverse complement strand
GAGCGAAAGCGAACGCCATGATCTTCGATTTTACGTAATTCACCCAGCGACCAGACCTGAAAACCACCGGAATCGGTCAGAGTAGGCCGGTCCCAGGCCATGAACCGGTGCAGTCCACCCATCTTTTCGATCAGGTCAGCACCGGGACGTAACATCAGATGATAGGTGTTGCCAAGGATAATACTGGCTTTGATATCATCCGTCAGATCGGCAGGGGTCAGGCTCTTGACCGTCGCCTGTGTACCCACCGGCATAAACACCGGTGTTTCCACTGTGCCGTGGGCAAGCTGCATGCGCCCGCGACGGGCACGGCCCTGTTCATCTTTGGCCAGTATTTCAAAGGATAGCGCTGACATGGCGGCGCAGCCTGACGGGGGGCTAGATTCAGTTCAACCCGGGATATGTTGTCGGTCTGTACAGAGTCGGTCTGTCTTGCTTATAAAGTCAGGCTTGCCATACTGGTTATATGCCCATATATTGCGCCAATATCTTATATTGAACACAATATCATGTGCTTTTTTTGTGATGTTTGTGATATTCAATCCGAAGGGAATCCGGTGTAAATCCGGAACTGTCGCGCAACGGTGAGGGCATCTGCCCCGAGTCCGATACCTTCTATAGATATGCCGGTGTAAGCCGGCTGACACCCGAGCCTCGCGTCAAGGCTATGCGTGATGAATGCCCCTGCATTTCTTCCTGCTCTGCTTTTCGCCTGCTCGTTATTTTCCGGGAGGACAGATTGCAGCACGAAACCACTATATACAAACTTAATCTACCCACAGATAACCTTGTTACAGCTCATATTCCAGCTACTGCCGATTATGCGGATAACGACGCTGTATGCCGGGTGATGCGGCGTAACCACAAAGTAACCGCCTTTGATCGCAGCAAGATCATGGTGGCGATCAGCAAGGCATTTCTGGCCGTGGAGGGCGGCACAGCGGCAGCATCTTCACGCATTCATGAACTCGTTGATGGCCTGACCACACAGGTGGTCGATGCACTGCTGCGCCGGTTGCCTGAAAACGGCACCATTCATATCGAGGATATTCAGGATCAGGTCGAGCTGGCGCTGATGCGTGAGGGGCACCATAAAGTGGCCCGCGCCTATGTGCTCTATCGCGCCGCCCGGGCCAGTGAGCGCATCCATGAAGATGATCCGGTGGATGATGACAGCGCGTTGATACACCTGACATTGGCCGATGGCAGCCGCCAGCGGCTCGATGTGCAGCAGCTCACCGCCATGCTGGATGAAGCATGTGCAGGTCTGGCTGATGTGGACAGGGTGGCACTGAACGAAGCAGTGCAGCGCAATATCTTCGACGGCATGAAAGCTGCAGATTATCGTCTGGCTACGGTGATGAGTGCGCGCACCATGATTGAGCGCGATCCGGCTTACAGTCAGGTGGCTGCGCGTATTCTGCTGCATCATAGCCGCCATGAGGCGCTGAGCTTTGTAGAAGGCCATGCAAGGGAAGCGACACAGGCGGAGATGCAGACGATTTATGCTGCATATTTCCCGGCTTATATCCGCCGGGCGGTCGAGCTGGAGCTGCTCGATGAGGAGCTGGGCCGATATGATCTGCAGCGCCTCGGTGCAGCGTTACAGGCCGATTACGATAGCCAGTTCAGCTATCTGGGCCTGCAAACACTGTATGACCGTTATTTTATCCATCACGGGCAGGTACGCTTTGAACTGCCGCAGGCCTTTTTTATGCGTGTAGCTATGGGGCTGGCCATCCATGAGATTGATCGCGAGACACGGGCCATTGAATTCTATCATTTGCTGGCGGCATTCGACTTTATGAGCAGTACACCGACGCTGTTCAATGCCGGCACGCTGCGTCCGCAGATGTCATCGTGTTATCTGACCACGGTGCCCGATGCGCTGGAGGGCATTTATGATGCTATCAAGGATAATGCATTATTGTCCAAATATGCCGGCGGGCTGGGCAACGACTGGAGTGCGGTGCGCGGTATGGGGTCCTATATCAAGGGTACCAATGGCGCATCGCAGGGTGTGATTCCGTTTCTCAAGGTGGCCAATGATACGGCTGTGGCCGTGAATCAGGGTGGCAAGCGCAAAGGGGCGGTCTGTGCCTATCTGGAAACCTGGCATATTGATATCGAGGATTTTCTCGAGCTGCGCAAAAACACCGGAGATGAGCGTCGTCGTACCCATGATATGAATACAGCCAACTGGATTCCGGATCTGTTTATGAAGCGTGTGGCCGAGGAGGGCCGCTGGACGTTGTTCTCTCCCGATGAAACGGCGGACCTGCATGAGAAAACTGGCCGGGACTTTGAAGCAGCATACCAGGCTTATGAAGCCCGGGCCGAACGCGGTGAGATGCGTATCAGTAAAACGGTTCAGGCGGTGGAGCTGTGGCGCAAGATGCTCGGCATGCTGTTCGAGACGGGCCATCCGTGGGTGACCTTCAAGGACCCGTGCAATATTCGTTACACCAACAACCATGAGGGGGTAGTGCACTCATCCAACCTCTGTACCGAGATCACCCTGCACACCAATGCAACAGAGGTGGCGGTATGTAATCTGGGTTCGGTGAACCTGGCCCGCCATATGTGCCCGGATGGCAGCGGTATCGATCATGAGAAGCTGGAAAAAACCATCCATACAGCCATGCGTATGCTCGATAATGTGATCG
>JAJRTF010000042.1 GCA_021545585.1 Zetaproteobacteria bacterium | reverse complement strand
TTGCAGCGTGATGGGCTCGAAACCGGGGCCTTCAGGTTACCCAAAACGCCTGCCTCAGCAGTATTCCGCCGATCGACATGGAAAACAGACGCGCCGATATCACCACCAACAAAATGGAAACCTCGAAATGACGGTTGATCGAGGTCCCCAATGTAAAAAGAGCCGGCACATATCGCTCACCATGGCCTTGAATATTGCCAAGTGTCAGATGGCGTATAAACAGATAATAGGATTCGGCCATAAGCTGGCAGCGATCGGGTATCAGGCGCAGTTGCCGAAGCAGCAGGCCCAGCAGTAATACAGCCACGATAACGGAACCCAGCAGCGCGATAGCCGTATTGCTGATAGATAGATACATCCATGCCGAATATCTGTAACGGGTACAGAATATGTACCTCGAAAGGGTGCAGTGGCTGCATGGCGGACATCAATCACCTCCCGAATCGCCGGACCTTTCACCCAGTCCCATCACATAATACAGATTGATAAAACCGACGGCCGCGTATCCAGCCAGCGATCCATCATGTAGCCCGCGCCCAGCCCGATCATGGTCGAGGCGACGATTTCCGTGCCAACCCTGAGCCCCCACTGGTGCCCGTGTGAGCGATCACCCTTCAATGATGCCATAAAACCTCCTCACACAATACCAGTATAGAGGAGCACTCCGCTGCATGCAGGCTTATGGTGTGAATATTATATCTTTATATTCATTATTCAGCATGACATACTGACTGCTATGACTGTCCCGTGCGATACGATTCTGGATGCTGCCGAAGTCCGTTTTGCCGATTATGGTTACAATAAAACCACCATGGCGGAGATCGCCGCCGATTGCAGCATGAGTGTAGGCAATCTGTATCGCCATTTCAAAAACAAGGAAGCCATTGCCCTGACCAGCATACAACGCGGCCTGCAGAACAAACTCGATGCCGGTATTGAAGCGGCAAGCAGAGAGAGTGATGCGCTGAATGCACTGAAGACCTTCCTGCTGACAAGGCTGCGCATCGCCCATCACCACTATGCCGGAACCCGCCACCTGCTTGATATGATGGTATTGATCAACACCCGTCATCGCGATCTCCTGCTCGACTACGAAGCGAAGGTTATTCAGGCGCTGTCTGCGATACAAGCCAGACAGCCTACGACATCCATCAGGCCACCCTGCGCTACAACACCCCGGTTAATCTGAAGTTCAATCATTTATCTACACTGGAGGCGGATCTGTCGCGCCTGATTGACCTTCTTTTCAGAGGCATCACATGCTGAAGAATACTGCCTCCACCTACGGCTGGGTCGCCATTGCCCTGCACTGGCTCATGGCTGTTGCCATCTTTGGCATGTTCGGGCTGGGTGTCTGGATGGTCGAATTGACCTACTACGATGCCTGGTATCATCGCGCACCTGAGCTGCACAAGTCTATCGGCATGCTGCTGCTGATCCTGCTCGTTTTGCGTCTGCTCTGGCGACTCTGGAATGTCCGCCCCCAGCTGATGGGCCTGTGGTGGGAAAAGATCGTGGCCCTGGGAGTACACCGGCTTCACTACCTGCTGATGTTTACCGTCATCATCACGGGATATCTGATCCCTACCGCTGAAGGGACAGGCATCGATGTGTTCGGCTGGTTTACAATACCGGCAACCTTCAGCTTCGACAAACAGCAGGCCGACCTGATCGGAAAGGTTCACTGGCTTTCCGCCTGGGGACTGATGGGGCTGGCACTACTGCATAGCAGCGCCGCGCTCAAACATCATCTGATCGACAAGGATGTCACGCTCACACGCATGTTGGGACTACCCCGAAAAACCGCCAAAGGAGAAAACCTATGAGGACAAAAACACTGATTATCACCCTGATGCTGCTTGGATTCACAGTATCGGCGCAGGCAGAACAGTATGATATCGACATCAAGGGACAACACGCCTTCATCCAGTTCAAGGTCAAGCATCTGGGCTACAGCTGGCTGCTGGGTTCATTTCGGACATTCAACGGCCACTTTTCATATGATGAGCACAAGCCGGAAAAAAGCAGCGTCAGCGTAACGATTGATACAGCCAGCCTGGATACCAACCATGCCGAACGTAACAAACATCTGCGCAGCAAAGATTTCTTCGATGTAGGCAAATATCCAACCGCAAGCTTCACCAGCACCTCGTATAAACCGACCGGCAAGAATACCGGTATTGTGCATGGCATCTTGAATCTGCACGGCGTTTCCAGGGATATCGCCATTGAGATCAGCCAGATCGGCACCGGCCATGACCCATGGGGTGGTTACCGTCGCGGCTTTGAGGGACATGCAACCTTGCACCTGTCCGATTACAAGATGAAAAAAGCCGGCATGCTCGGGGGCGTTGCAGAAAATGTGGAAATTTTCCTCTCTATCGAAGGCGTACGTACTGCACTTTTCTGATTGCAGGCAAATCACAACAAGGAGTTACAAAATGACCAAAGCGATTGTTGCGGCAAAAGAGCCCGCAATTACAGAGCTGGAGCCGGGCACCTACTACTGGTGTGCCTGCGGTAAATCAGCCAATCAACCGTTCTGTGACGGTTCACACAAGGGTACATCATTTGAACCTGTTGCCCTTGCCATGACTGAGAAAAAAACCGTGGCCCTGTGTCAGTGCAAACAGACGAAAACCCCGCCCTTTTGCGATGGCTCGCATACGGAGCTCTGAAAATGAACTGCGGCCTTTTCACACCCGTCAGTAGCAGCACACGGGGAGTTTCCTGATGGGCCTCTTGGTAGACGGCCACTGGCAGGCCGATGACGGCAAATGGGCCTCCACGGATGGCAAGTTTCACCGCAGCAAAAGCCAGTTCCGCAACCGGATCGGCGAGCCTGATTTTTCGCCTGAACCCAACCGCTACCATTTGTATGTGTCGCTGGCCTGCCCCTGGGCGCACCGCACACTGATTTTCCGTAAACTCAAGGGACTCGGAGAAATTATCCCGGTGACTGTCGTACATCCGCATATGCTGGCTGACGGCTGGCGTTTCGATGCCAGCGAACCGCTGTACGGTTTCACCCATGCCCACCAGCTCTACACCAGGGCTGATGCGCATTACTCCGGGCGCGTCAGCGTACCTATCCTGTGGGATAAACAGCGGAAAACCATCGTCAACAATGAATCGGCCGAGATCATCCGTATATTCAACACGTCCTTTGATGGTCTGACCGGCAATACGGCTGACTATTATCCGTCTGAACTGCGGGCAGCCATCGATGATATCAACGACTTCGTTTACAGCAGCGTCAATAACAGCGTATATCTGTGCGGCTTTGCTACCGAGCAGGCGGCCTATGAAGAGGCTTACGAGCATCTGTTCGCAGCACTTGACCAACTGGAGCAACGCCTGTCCGAACAGCGTTATCTGGTCGGCAATCGCATCACCGAGGCCGACTGGCGTTTGTTTACCACGCTGATCCGTTTTGATGCGGTGTACCACGGGCATTTCAAATGCAATCGCAACCGCATCACTGATATGCCGAACCTGTGGGGTTATCTGCGTGATCTCTATCAGCAGCCGGACATTGCCAACACAGTGGACTTCGAACATATCAAGCAGCATTACTACTATTCGCACGAGTCCATCAATCCCACCCGGATCGTACCGAAGGGGCCTGTGTTTGATGTTGATTCACCCCATCAAAGAGAGCGGGTCGGATGAGTATTCGACTGCAGCAGACGCTGACGGTTCCCGAAGGCGACGGCGTAACGGTCAATCGCCTGATGCCGGCTCACGGCCTGCGAAACTACGATCCGTTTGTATTATGGGATCATTTCGATATTTCCGGCGGCGGCTTTCCGCCGCATCCACATCGGGGGTTCGAAGCCATCACCTGGCTGTTTAACGGCGGCATGCAGCACAGGGACAACCTCGGCAATGAGGGAACCATCCATGCCAATGGTGCACAGCGATTCACGGCAGGCTCGGGCATCGTGCATTCGGAAATGCCGAATGGGCATGCGGCCGGCATCCAGCTATGGATCAATCTGCCCCGGCGGCTGAAAGCCATGGCACCCGATTACCAGCAGGTGGCTAGTATCGAGCCGGAAACAGCAGATGGCATCGAAATCCGCACCATTGTCGGGGAAAATGGTGTCATCCACTTGCACACTGCGGTCGAGTATCTCGACATCCGCATGAAGACAGACGAAACATGCAAGCGCGCCATCCCGTCCGGCTTTCGCGGCATCATCTATGTGGTCAGCGGGCATCTGGAGTCGCATGGCCACAGCGCCACAACCGGCCATGCGCTGCTGGTTGACGATGAGTCTGAACTGACCCTGCATACGAAAACAGACACGCACCTGCTCTGGTGCTTCGGTGCACCCCATCATGAACCGATCCACCAGCATGGCCCATTCGTGGATTAAGGGAGGGAGTATGAGCCGCATTCACCGCTACGAGGGCGCCGATATCATTGTCGAATTCGATCTTGCCCGCTGCATCCATACCGGCGACTGTACACACAGTCTGCCCGACGTATTCAACACCAGCCGCACGGGCCGCTGGGTGCACCCGGATGCAGCGCCCGTGGATTCAGTCGCCAGGGTCTGCGCTGACTGTCCGACCGGAGCCCTGCGCTGTATCAGTAAAGCCACAGGCAAGGCAATGGACAGCGCACCGAGCATCAACACCGTACAGCTGATGCCCGACGGGCCACTGTATGTACATGCGAATATGGCGCTGAACGGCGCACCGCTTGCCGCCAGGCGCGCCGCATTCTGTCGCTGTGGAAAATCCCGGCTCATGCCTTATTGTGACAATAGCCACCGCGAAGCCGAATTCAGTCATGACGGTGACGTCGCTATCCCCATGCCCTCGGAAGCACCGGCAAATGGTACGCTGACGCTCACGGTCAAACATGGCGGGGCACTGATGATCGAAGGCCCTTTTACCCTGCTCGACGGGGCCGGCAACGAGGTCTGCAAAAGTGGCAAGGCAGCCCTGTGCCGTTGTGGTGCATCGCAAATGAAGCCGTACTGCGACGGCTCGCATACAACCACCCGCTTCGAGACCGACGCACAGGATTAGTTTTGGCTCTAGCAGTCTGTCGGACTCAACTCATGGCAGAGCATTATTAACCGGAGTATCATCGTTGTCTGGCTGGGATATTCTGTAAAATTACTCATCCCGGATTTGTGCGAGGCGAATTTCGCCATCTTATGCGGCCCTTAGGGCGA
>JAJRTF010000004.1 GCA_021545585.1 Zetaproteobacteria bacterium | reverse complement strand
TTGCAGCGTGATGGGCTCGAAACCGGGGCCTTCAGGTTACCCAAAACGCCTGCCTCAGCAGTATTCCGCCGATCGACATGGAAAACAGACGCGCCGATATCACCACCAACAAAATGGAAACCTCGAAATGACGGTTGATCGGGGTCCCCTCCTGTATCTGCTAGCATAGACGATCTTGCGGCCTTGCGATTGTGCCATGCTTTTTCAGCATGGCTCTAGGCGGGTGGCTTTACCTGGTCGCATAGCAGTTTGTACTCAATTGCATCGGTCAGTGCCTGATAGCTGGCATCAATCATATTGGTAGATACGCCTACAGTACCCCACTTTTTCTTGCCATCGGTCGATTCAATGAGGACGCGCACCCCTGCCTCGGTTGCCTTCTGGGTGGTCAGCACACGCACCTTGTAATCAATCAGGCGCAATTCCGCCAGTGTCGGGTAAAAGCCAAGCAGTGCCTCACGCAGGGCATTATCCATTGCATTCACCGGGCCATTGCCCAGCGATGCCGTGTGAGCAAGTTTATCACCCACCCGGATCATCACAGTCGCTTCAGCCTGCGGCTTGCCCTCATGACCACGCTTTTCATCCAGCACCCTGAATCCATCCAGTTCGAAATAATGATGGAATTTCTTCATCGCCTTCAACATCAGCAAATGAAACGAGGCTTCAGCACCCTCATAGGCAAAGCCCTGTGCCTCCATCGCCTTGACCTCACGCACGACCTCGGCCACTATCGGATCGCTGGCATCCACCTCGGCAGCCAGCCCCATTTCGCTCAACTTCACCAGCACATTACTCTTGCCGGCCTGATCGGATACCGTCACGCGCTGCTGGTTGCCCACCAGCGCCGGATCAATATGTTCATAGAGACTGGAGGCTTTGCGGATAGCCGACACATGGATGCCACCCTTGTGCGTGAAAGCATTCAGGCCGACGTAGGGCTGATGCTGCCAGGGCAGACGGTTGGCCATCTCATTGACAAAACGCGACAAGGGCGCCAGCTGCGTCAAGGTCTCCGCCCCGATACCGCAATCCAGGCCCATCTTTAATTGCAGGGTTGGCACAATCGACACCAGATTGGCATTGCCGCAACGCTCGCCGATACCGTTGATCGTGCCCTGCACATGATTTGCTCCGACACGTGCAGCCGCCAGCGAATTGGCCACGGCCATTTCGCAATCGTTATGGGCATGAATACCGATGCTTTTATCCGGAAAACGCTCCAGCACAAGCCCGACAAGCTCGGCAATACGATACGGGATATTGCCGCCATTGGTGTCGCACAATACCAGCACATCAGCGCCGCCCTCAGCGGCTGCTTCCAGTACCTCGAGCGCATAGTCGGGATTGGCTGTATAACCATCGAAGAAATGCTCGGCATCAAACATCACCGTCGCAAAATGCCGCTTCAGATACGCCATCGAATCGCGTACCAGATCAAGATTCTCCGACAGCTTAATATCCAGAGCCGTGGTGACATGAACATCCCAGCTCTTACCAAAAATACAGACTGCATCCGCCCCGCTCTGTACCAGTTTCTGCAGGCCCCTGTCCTGTTCAACCGCCTGACCGGGTCGGGCCGTACTGCCGAATGCCACCAGCCTGCTATGCTGCCAGTCGCGCTTTTTCATCAACTCAAAAAACAGGTCATCCTTCGGACTGGCGCCAGGCCACCCGCCTTCAATCCAGTCAATATCGAACTCGGCCAGCCGGTTGGCAATGCGTTTCTTGTCTTCAGCGGAAAAATTGATCCCGGCGGTCTGGGCGCCGTCGCGCAGGGTGGTGTCAAAAAGTTTGATACGCCGTGCGGCGGCACACATGGCCAGCCTCCCTTTCGAATACGCTGGACATGGGCGGCGAATCCGGCAAAGCCATCCCCGCACACATCCGGCCAATGGAATTGGCGCAGTATACTCCCCGTCATCATTCCCAACCAGAGGCCGATGTGGTGAAATCTGCCATCACTGAATCAAACCGGGAGTGAAGCATGCGTGCCATGATGATGCAAAAGGCTGGAGAACCGGATGTCCTCCAGATGACCGAAACAGCCATACCTGACTGTGGCGATGATGAGATACTGGTCCGGCTCGTTGCCGCAGGGGTCAACCCCATCGACACCAAGCTGCGCAATAACGGCCTGTATATCGGTAAACCGCCGGCGATTTTAGGCTGTGATGGGGCCGGCACAATTGAAGCTGTCGGCAAGGATGTCGAAGGCTTTCAGCCCGGTGAGGCGGTGTATTACTGCTATGGCGGCCTGGGCCAGAAATCGGGCAACTATGCCGAATATACTGCTGTTCCGGCATGCCATGTGGCCCATAAGCCCGACAGTCTCGATTTCACGGATGCGGCAGCAGCCCCGCTGGTGCTTATTACCGCATGGGAAACATGGTTTGATCGCGCCCGCCTGCATGCCGGACAAAAGGTGTTTGTACACGCTGGAGCAGGGGGTGTCGGCCATGTCGCCATCCAGCTGGCGGTTCTGGCCGGCTGTGATGTAGCCACATCCGTCAGCTCGGAAGAAAAGTCCGATCTGGTCAGGGAACTGGGAGCTGCCCACATCATCAATTACCGCCAGCAGGATGTCACAGCATCACTGTTGCAATGGACCGATGGCGAAGGTGTGGATGTCGCGTTTGATACGGTGGGCGGCGATGCCTTCAGTCAGCTTGTGCCAGCTGTGAAAATATACGGCGATCTGGTCACCATCCTGCAGGTCCCCGATGACACCGACTGGAAAACCATCCGATTACGGAACATCAGGGTCTCACAGGAACTGATGCTTACTCCGATGATCACGGGCCTGAAGCAGGCCGCCGAACATCAGGCCGCTATCCTTGAGCAGTGCGGCCAGTTCTTTGACGAACAAAAATTATCCGTCTTTGTGGCCGACAGCCTGCCGCTGGAGCAGGCTTCCGAAGCGCACCGCCGCATGGAAGCAGGCGGCATGGCCGGAAAACTGGTGCTGGAAATCAGCCCTGACCTTGAACCGGAGAGCTAAGATACAGTGCGAACAGTCATGATCGCCGAAACACCCTTAATTGAATTTGTTCCCTCCTTTGACCCGGGCTCCAACTCGCCCAGCAATTCGTTCAGCGCATCCTGCGCCATCTTTTTATCCACCCGCTCACGCAGAATCTTTTCCGATGCTGCCACAACCAGATCAGCAGACTGGGCCCGCATCTCGCGCATAGCCCGCTGCTTTTCGGTTTCTATATCCTCGCGAAATTCGCGCTTGCGCCGCTCCATCTCCTGCTTCCATTCGGCCATCAGTTCATTGCGGTGCTCCCGGGCATGGCGTGTACTCTCATCGAACATCTCTTTAGCCTCTTTTTCCGCCTGTGCCAGACGTTCGGCATAGTCCGCATGCAGAGGCTCGGCCTGCTCATGCAGGTATCGGGCCTGATCCATCTCCTCTTTCATGACACGGGTTCGCTCATCGATGATGGCGATGATGGCGATGATGGCGATGATACGCGGCAGCACCGTGTAAAGAAATACGACTGCCGCCAATGTGCCTGTCACAATGATCTGGGTGGCGGTGTAAATGCCCCGGGCAAGAGACCGATCAGGTTGCTGGCGGCAATCAGGGTGAACAATGGGGAACCTCGAAAAACCGGTTCATTTATGAGATTCTACACACAAAGCACGGAGGTTTTCTGAGATGATACGCGAGAGTCTTTTTGCCGCGTCGGAACGAGAAAGCAGGCTGGATAAACTTGGAGATGTATTGCGTCGTTTTGAAGAGCTGATCGACTTTGCGGAGATTGCGCATGAAGTTGAGCTGTCGCTTCCGCAGCGTGACCGCAGCAAGGGTGGTCGTCCACCTTACCCTGTGGAGCTGATGGTTC
>JAJRTF010000041.1 GCA_021545585.1 Zetaproteobacteria bacterium | reverse complement strand
CCGGATATCTTGGCGGAATTCAGTTGCTGGAAGCGGTTGATCGATTCGGGCACCACTTGATGCGACAGCGTTGCTACGGTGGAGGCCGGAATCATCGAACCATCGGCAGCGCGGATATAATAATCCAGCACCTGATCAGGATTCAGCCGTACAGCCTGTGCAACCTGCGGCATGACCCGGTAGGAACGACCATCGATAGAAAAATAGTTCACATAACCGCCACCCAGCGCTGCTCCGAGCGATGCGCCTACCTGCTGCTGGGTGAGCCCCAGATCGGCGACCAGGTCGCGATCCACCTTGAGCGTGCTCTGCGGTTTGTCGATTTTCAGGTCGCTGTCGATAAAAAAGAACATGCCGCTGGCCTGCGCCCTGGCCACCACCTCACCGGCAACGCGGTTGAGCTTATCGAATCCTTCGGTCGTTTTGATGACAAACTGTAGCGGCAAGCCGCCGGAACCGGGCAATGATGGAAACTGGAAAGCAGCCACGCGCGCACCGGCAATATGATTCCACTTCTGTTGCAACACCTTTTGCAATTCACTGGCGCTACGCTCACGTTCTCCCCACGGCTTGAATAGCACGCCACCGATGCCCTGACTGGTGGTCGGGATACCCGTCAGCTGGAACATCTGATCGTATTCCGGCAGTTCTTTGGCCATCCGGAACATCTGACCGGCGTAAACATTCATCTGTTGGGCCGTAGCATTGGGTGCGCCGACAATCTGGCCTGCCACCAGTCCCTGATCCTCCTGTGGTGCCAGTTCAGCCTTGGAAGTAGCAAACAGATAGACGACCAGACACAGCAGCAAGCCGCCCATTAGCACCATCACCGGCCAGGTCTGCAAGGTGCCGCTTAAACGCCGCTGGTAGGCCGCATGCAGGCGGGAGAACTGATGATCAATGCTCGCCACCAGCCGGTTATCCTGTTGCTTGGGGGTGAACATTTTCGAGGTCATCATCGGCGACAGGGTGAGTGCTACAATCGCCGAAATGGTCACAGCTCCAGCCAGCGTAAAGGCGAATTCGGTGAACAGCGCGCCGGTTAAGCCGCCCTGAAAGCCGATCGGCACATATGCAGCAATCAACACCACCGTCATGGCGATAATCGGCCCGCCCAGTTCGCGCGCCGCAAAAAGCGCCGCCTCAAACGGCGATTTACCCTCGTGGTGCATGTGCCGATCCACATTTTCCACCACGATAATCGCATCATCCACCACCAGACCAATCGCCAGCACCAGTGCCAGCAGGGTCAGCAGATTGATGGTATAGCCCAGCGCCATCATCACGAAGAACGCACCGACCAGCGATAAGGGGATGGCCACCAGCGGTATAATCACGGCGCGCCAGCTGCCCAGGAAAATAAACACCACCAGCGTAACAATCAACAATGCTTCAGCCAGCGTTTTCAGCACTTCATCAATCGAGCTGCGAATGAATTTGGTGCCGTCATACACAATCTTGCCGCTTAAACCATTCGGCATCTGGGCCTGAATGGCCGGGAAATGATCGCGCACACGCTGGATCACCTCCAGCACATTGGCTTCCGGCGCTACCTTGATGCCGATAAATACCGACTGCTCACCATCAAAGGCCGTGGTCAGATTATAATCCTCCGCCCCCAGCACCACATTGGCGATATCCTTCAGGCGCACCACCGCACCGTTCTGCTGCCGGATGACCAATGCCTTGAATTCATCAACCGAGTGCAGATCAGTGGCGGCATTAAGCTCCACGCTGACCATCTGCCCCTTGGTACTGCCCAGCGCCGTCAGGTAATTATTCGCAGCCATGGCAGCATAGACATCGCTGGCCGTAACCCCGTGCGCTGCCATGCGATCCGGATCGAGCCAGGCGCGCAGCGCAAACTGGCGCGCGCCGATAATCTCCGCCCGCTGCACCCCCTCAATGCCGTCCAGCTGCGGCTTGACCACACGCAGCAAATAATCGGTGACATTATTATTCGGCAACAGCTTGCTGAAAAAACCCATATACATCGCATCGACCGTTTCGCCGACCTGCACGGTGAGTACCGGCCGCTGCGCCTCGGGCGGCAAGCGATTGAGTACGGCATTGACCTTGGAGCTGATATCGGTCAGGGCACGATTGGAATCATAATTCAGGCGTAGCGTGGCCATGATTGTCGAAGCATTGCTGACGCTGGTTGAAGAGAGGTAGTCAATACCCTCAGCCTGTGCGATGGCCGTTTCCAGCGGCTGGGTGATAAAACCGGCCACAGTTTCGGCATCGGCACCATAATAGACGGTACTGACCGTCACCACAGCATTCTGTGTTTCCGGATACTGACGAATCGGCATATCGATAATCGCCTGCAAGCCGAGCACCAGAATCAATAAGCTGATCGTTGTGGCCAGCACCGGCCGGCGAATGAAGATATCGGTATAATGCTTCATGACGCACGTCCGTGTGCGTCACTCTGCGAGCGTGCTAAAGCACGTGTAATTTTTCTGTCCTGAAAAATTATCATGACGCTCACTGCTCCTGCTGGGTTGGGGCTATGTCATTGGCTGGCTGAATGTTGTTATCAATCAACAACGGCGTGCCGTTCTTCAGCTTCATCAAACCGCTGGTCACAATCATATCGCCATCATGGATGCCGGAGAGAATAGCCACCTGATCACCGCGCGTGGCACCGAGCTTGACGAATTCCTGCTGCGCCACCAATCCTGGCCTGGCTTTTTTGCTGTTCTTATCTTTCGTCGCCACAAACACGGTTGCTCCATAAGCGTTATAGCTGACAGCGGTTTGCGGCAGGGTAAGATAGTGTTGCACCTCGCCACGATCCACGGATAAGGTGACAAACATGCCGGGGCTTAACTGGCTCTCAGCATTGGCAGTGTTATCGATCCGTCCTTCTATGCGCACATTGCGCGTCGCGCTATCCACTGCGGCATTGATAGCCGTAATCTCGCCGTCAAACACGCGATCCGGCCATGCATCGCTGTGGATATGTAATAGCTGCCCGACAGATATACCACCGAGTTCCTTCTGCGGCAGATGAAAATCAACAAACAGCGATTCGGTATTCTCCAGACTGGTAATCACATCACCCGGATTGATGTATGCACCGGGATTGATCGATACAATCCCCAAACGACCCGCGAACGGAGCTGTGATAAATTTCTTGGCAATCAGCGCACGTTGCTGCGCAAGCGATGCAACGGCGCGCTT
>JAJRTF010000040.1 GCA_021545585.1 Zetaproteobacteria bacterium | reverse complement strand
TGACCTGGGTCGACTGGTTCAACAATCGCCGGTTGATGGAACCACTTGGCGACATCCCGCCACGTGAGTACGAAGAAAATTATTATCGACAGGTTGAGTATCAAAAAGCAGCATGATGACTCAAACAAAAATGCCTCCGATGAACCCGGGGCGATTCAGGTGCCGTCATCACCGCTAATACTTAGCGGTGTTATTCGCACTGCAATTTTATAGTGACTAATGTAGCCCAATATGGCCATGTTGATGCATCACTCTCAGGGCAATAATCCTGCCGCGCAGATACCTGAAGAGCAGTACCGCGCCCAACACAGCAAGTATCAGCCCCGGCAAACCGATCATAAACCCCGGCGACTGCAGCAGCTGATCCAGCCCGGTGATATGAAACATCTGCATCTTTAGTTATCCCCACTGCCATCAATATATTCCTCCCTGTACAAGGGAGATGCATGATTCTGACGTCATCCTCCGGCATAGACCAGAAATGACTTTTTCTAAGCGTTACAGAACACCATAAAAGGGACTGATGATTGACAGTATCAGCCACCCCCCTGACACTTTGCCCATGGATACCATTACCCAGTCACGGACACTGCTGGATCAATTCTATGATACCCCCGAACAGGACATTGTTGCGCGCATTCGCGAACTCAAGCAGGAACTCGGCGATCAGGTGTTGATCCTGGGGCATCATTATCAACGCGAAGAGGTGTTCGCTTTTGCCGATGCCAGTGGCGATTCGCTGAAGCTTGCACAGACTGCCGCTCAAACGGATGCTCCTTACATTATCTTCTGCGGTGTGCATTTTATGGCTGAAATGGCCGATATTCTGACCAACGACAACCAGTGCGTTGTACTGCCCGACCCTGCCGCAGGCTGTTCTATGGCCGATATGGCCAATGATGAGCAAATCAGGCGTTGCTGGCAGGAGTTGGCTGAGGTGGTCTCTCCGGAGGAATGTGTCACGCCGGTCACCTATATCAATTCCACTGCCGCTCTGAAGGCCTTCTGTGGCGAGCATGGCGGCATCGTCTGCACGTCAGGCAATGCCCGCAAGATTCTTGAATGGTCGTGGAGCAAACGCGAAAAGATCCTGTTCTTCCCCGATCAGCATCTGGGTGAAAACACGGCACTGGCCATGGGTATTCCATCCGATGACATGATTATCTGGGATCCGGCTCTGCATCTGGGCGGCAATACACCCGAGGCCATCCGGCATGCCTGCCTGATTCTGTGGAAAGGCTTCTGTTCAGTACATCAGCTATTCAAGCCCGAACATGCCGAAACGATGCGCAACAGTCATCAGGGTATCGAAATACTTGCCCACCCCGAATGCTCACGCGAAGTCTGCCAGACAGCCGATTTTGTCGGCTCTACCGAGGCCATCATCCAGCATGTATCAAACGCCGCCAAAGGCCAGAGCTTTGCCATTGCCACCGAGTTGAATCTGGTCAATCGCCTGCGTCTGCAACACCCCGAGCATCCGATCTGGTTCCTGTCACCTATGATTTGCATGTGCTCGACGATGTTCCGCACCGATCCACAGCATTTATGTGCCGCCCTGACAGCTATCCGTGATGGCAAACCAGTCAACCGGATCACAGTGCCGCATGAGCAAAAGCGCTGGGCTCACCTGTCCCTGCAAAGGATGCTCAATGTCAGCTAAGCGGATATCGTTCTCCTTCATCACAGCGGCATTGCTGACGATCTGCCTGCAGTCTGCTTTCGCAGCAGGCACAGAGCAGCTGACCACCCAGTCGCTACGTCAGGATATCGAGGCTTTCAAACACAGCCCCGAGTATAACTTTGCCCCCGAAGCGACAACACGTGCGGAAGCGTATCTCGGCGCAGCCATGCTCGCAGATGACCAGCACAAGACTGAGGATGCAGCTGCGGCGCTTGAGCGCGCGGCCCAGACACTGAAGGAAGCCCGCGCCACAGGGCACACTTTCCAGCAGCAATACAAAGGGCTTCTGGCTGTGCGTAAAAGCGCACGCGCGGCTCTGAAGGCGCTGGAAGGCGAAGGGGTGACATTCCCGGCATCCAGTGATCCGAAAACGCTGCTGTCAAATGCCGGCAATGAATTAAAGGCAGCGGTCAGGGCCATGGAAGCCGGTCAGCTTAATGAAACCCAGATGCACGCTGCAGAGGCCGAGCGTCTGTATCATCAGGCGCTGGATATCATGCTCCCTGCTCTTTCATCCCATGCATCGAAGCTGATTTCCAAAGCATCTTCGGCAGGCGCCAAACGTTATGCTCCGCAAACCCTGCAGGCGGCCAAAGACCAGGCTGCCATCCTGCGTGCCTATGCCGACGGGCTTTCCACCACCATTCCCAATCGTCCTGCCGATGCACTGAATCTGGCACGCGAGGCACTGGATCTGGTGCATCAGGTAAAAGCATGGCGCAAACAACCGGCCAGCCACGAAGAACTGCTGCTGCATGCCCGGCAATGGCGTATAAAACTGGCGGAACAATTGCATATGCCAGTTGATACAGCCGATCCGGTAGCTGATGTTACAGAAGCAGATCTGTCAAAAGCGATCATGGATATGCAAAAGGCTTTAAGCGAGGAACGCACCGCGCATCAGGCCGATATCACACGCATGCAAATACAGCACAAAGCCGAGCTGGAAAGCAGGCTTGCCGAACAGAGTAGTGAATTCCTGCAAGCGAAGAATGAGCAGCTGAACAGCCTGAAAGAGGCATTTCGTGCCAAACTTGAACGCGAAACCTTCGAGAAAAAACGGCAGGCCAGGGTGCTGAAACTGTTCAAACAGGGAGAGGCATCCATTCTGGCCAATCTGGATGGTTCACTGATTATCCGCCTGACCGGCCTGCAGTTCGCCCCCAACAAGAGCAAGATTGATGCGAAATATTATGATCTGCTGGCCCGACTTAAACAGGCGCTCAATGTCTATGCTGACCGCAAGGTGCGCATTGAAGGACATACTGACAATCAGGGCAATGTAAAGTTCAATCAGGCATTGTCACTCAAACGGGCCGAGGCGGTACGCGACTTTCTGATTGCCGCCGACGTGGATGGCAGCCGCCTGCAAGCTCTGGGATATGGCGAGGTACACCCTATCGCCAGCAACGAATTTGCCAAAGGCCGGGCCATGAACAGGCGTATTGATGTCGCCATTGCTGCCACGGCTGGAGGAAAAAAATAATCCGTGAATCCTTCCGGGTAAAGGCTGATATATGACTGAACTGACCAGTATTGACGACCTGCCGAAGAAAATCCGTCGCCACGCGCATAAGCTGCTCAATGATTATCAGCTTGATTCACCTTATAAACGGGCCCTGATCATTGAAGCGCTGAAACTGGTTTCCGGCGATTACGATACCAGTGATATCAAAATGCTGTCGCGGGTGCTGGGTGAGCTGCGCAAGGGGCTGGATGTATTTCATCCCTATCAGGCATTCCGCAAGGTCAGCGTGTTCGGTTCAGCGCGTACAGCGCCGACCAGTCCCAGCTATATTCAGGTCCGCGAATGCGGTGCGGCACTCAAGGATGCAGGATTCATGGTCATTACCGGCGGTGGCGGTGGCATGATGCAGGCGGCCAACGAGGGTGCCACCGAAGGCAATTCCTTTGCCATCAACATCAACCTGCCAATGGAGCAACAACCCAATCCCATCATGGATGGCTCCCCGCGGCATTTCTATTGTCAGTATTTCTTTACCCGCAAGGTGTTTTTCCTCAAGGAAAGCGATGCTGTAATCCTTACCCCGGGCGGCTTTGGCACGCTTGATGAAGGTTTTGAATGCCTGACCCTGCTGCAAACTGGCCGCAATCCACCGATTCCGGTTGTGCTGCTCGAAGCACCGGGTGAGGATTACTGGGGCCCTTTTATGCAGTCGTGGATGCGCCGTCTGGTCAATGACCACCTGATCAGCCCGGATGATCATCACCTGCTTTACCACACCGACAGTGTCGAATCGGCGGTCAAGCATATCGAGGATTACTACATCAATTACCACAGCTTCCGCTATGTCGGTGACAGTGTTCTACTGCGCATCCTCAATCCATTGTCGGCCGATGCGATGGATCGGCTGAATGCCGAGTTCAGCGATGTACTGAGCAGCGGACAGATTGATCAGGTGTTCCACTGGCCGAAATCGGATGATGCATGTTTTGACCACCTGCCGCGTCTGCGCCTGCATCTGGACCGTTCCCGCATGAATGCCCTGCCCCAGATTATCCGGCGTATGAATGCCCTGTTCCAGCAGGACTCAGTCGCTTGACAGGCCTGCCATAAGACATGGACAGAAAAGCTGAACCTGTATTGATATGTGTTCTCCCTGACGTGAGGTCTGATGATCCCCTTTAAACTGCTTGATAGCGCCAGCGACCATGGCAGCAGCATGCGGCTGTACCAGCGCGGTGATGAATTCTCGATCCGTGTGGACAAATGCGGAGAACTGATGAATAGCCGCCTGCACAATTCCGAGGATGTACTGGCTGAACTGGCCTGCGCACATCTTACCGCCCGCGCATCACCGCATGTGCTGGTTGGCGGGCTGGGTATGGGCTTTACGCTGCGCGCCGCCCTGTCCCATGTCGGCCCCCGTGCACACGTCGTCGTATCCGAGCTGATGCCTGCAGTGGTTCGCTGGAACCGTGAATACTTGGGCACTCTGGCCGGATACCCGCTCAATGATGAACGCGTGCTGGTGCTGGAACAGGATGTCGCCAGGGTCATGCAGGAGCATCGGAAAGCATTCGATGCCATCATGCTGGATGTGGATAATGGCCCGGATGCATTCACCCGTGACGACAATGATGCACTGTACGGCTTTCGGGGCCTGAACAATGCCTATGAGGCACTTAAGCCCGGCGGCGTACTCACCGTCTGGTCAGCAGCACCCGACACGGCGTTTACGCAGCGTATGATGAAGGTTGGCTTTGATGTGGAACAGCGGCGCGTACGTGCACATGCATCGCAGCGCGGCAACCGGCATACCATCTGGATCGGCATTCGTCCCGGTAACTAGGGCCTGCGCGCGCTCAGGTTCAATCAATCGGCTTTATGCTTCTGTTTCCATTCAGCCACGACTTTGTTTGCCGGAACTTCCTGCCCCTGTGCAATTGCCGAACGGTATAACAGTTCCCTGTTATCCGCAGCTTCTTCCACCTTGAGCTCACGAAATTCCTTGCGCATGGCAATCAAATCCTTCGCGGCATTCAATGCATTGCCCTTGAGTGCCATATCCTGGGACTTTATTTGCATGCGCCCCCCGAAATAGAAGGGGCGATAGCTCCAAGAGGTGGACCCCATTGATGGGACAGTTTGGTCGGCCATTTAAGGTGTGCTCCTCACTGTTTATTATCCATCATCATGCGGCCTTCAGGGCCGCCGCTGTGCCGAAGTATAGCTCGGCGGGTGTCTTTCCATCCAGCGCCT
>JAJRTF010000039.1 GCA_021545585.1 Zetaproteobacteria bacterium | reverse complement strand
CTGGCGTGGCTGGGAATTATGATCCTGAAACCTTCAATGTGGTGGATATACTGAAGAACAGCCGGTCATTGATTTGTGATGTGCCGGGCGCAAAGACCTCGATTACCATCAGATACCAACCGGATTAGGAAGGGGGATTGTGATGAAACTAAAATATCTTGTAATAGCATGGCTTACACTGGGCACGGGGGGGATACCCCTGGTGTACGCTGGTGAGGGTCAGTTACCAAGCGGCGTGCAGATGTATCGGGGCGGAGAAGCTGTTGAGGATGACAGCGGCTTTGCTCATATCATCTATACGAAAGATGTCCCGGAAAAAGTTATGGCTTTCTATCGAAAAACACTGGGCATGGAGCCGATTCAGGGAAGGTCATTCTATCTCGGTGACAACCATACGGGCACCCAGATAGACAGCGGGCCTGTATATCTGACGGTTAAGATGTCGGCCGAGCGGGAAGACAGCTCAATTTCGGAATCCGATCTTTTCGATACGCTGCATGAGGAAATGCAGGAAGGCAGCATGATGGGAAGAACAGGACACAGTGAACACGAATTTCAGCAGCTGAAACAGAAATATGCTCACCTGGCCAAGGGGTGGTATCCGACGATTGATGCGCAGGAGAAACTGAATGCCTGTATGGAAGGGGCGGGTAGCGGTAGTGAGGATTATGGGGATCAGAGTGAAGCAGATGCCGCGAGAATCCAGGCGCTGGTCGCGCAGGGAAGGTATGAAGAAGCAACGAATCTTGCCAACAAAAGCGCTCAGGCCGGAATGGCCGCCCAAAACGAGGCTGTAAGGGTTCACTGGGATGAGTGGGTGAGCTGCTTCAAGGAGCTCGACAGACATGATTATCAGGTGCAAATCCTGATCGGGAAGATTTATGGAGATTTTGCACCGGCAACGGCAAACGGCCGGGAAAATGCAATTAGACGATTAAATGAGCAAAAATCTGAACATAGTGACGAGGATAAGTCGAACAATGATTTGATGGATAAGGGTATGGACAGTTTGAAAGGAATACTCGGACTCTGAAAGTAAGCATCATGCAATGGCACGACAAAAACAAAGACCTGTGATAAAGAGGTAAGAAGATATGAAGAAAGCAATCATTTTCAGCGTATGGATAATATTCACCGGATATATTTCAACGGCACTTGCCGAGCCTTATGCACCGAAAGTGGAAATCACGGCAAGCACCACAATGATGGGGCAGATGGTCATCAAGGCGGCGAAGGTGCCGGATCGTTCAGCCGTGGCGATTCCTCCATATCCGGGGGCTGTCATTCTTCAGACCCGGCAGTCGGGGGACATGCAGACCAGTGATGGCAGGCCATACCTGCCTTACATCAAGTTGCTCAGTTCAGATCCAATCGACAAGGTGGTTGCCTGGTACAAAAAGAAGCTGCCCTCCTATTTTTATCAGAAATCCGGCTTTTTGGGTATGTACAGCCACCGTTTCTGGAAGGTGAAGGGCGACTACGGAATGATGGACATGGATGCGATGGGCACGGTGTCCAATGTCATCATCTCCGATGGCAAACAGCATGCGGATGATTATCCGCCGGCCAAGGCCATGATTGAAATCACTTATGAGCCCAGGTAGGCAGGCTGCGAAATGATGATGACTCCGTCAGTCAATGGAATAGGGAGGAGTAAATGATGTTGCAAGCAATGAAGGGTGTGACGATAAGCATGTGTCTGTTGATCGGCATAACGATCATGCCCGTCATAGGAGGATCAACCGAGATTGAAGGTTGTCTGAGCTTTTGTTCCAAACTCGATCAGGACTTCAAGGCATTGATGAAGAAAACAGGAATCCCGGAATACCCGCACAGCTGCAAATATGGTTCGGGACGCGGAAGTGGTGGCGTGCGGCGAAGCTTTCTGGTGATGGATTCGCCCGAAGAGGTTTATCGCTGGTATCAGAAACGCCTGAAAGGCTGGTATCGCTACCGGGATCCGCATGAGCCGGATGATATCGGCATCCTGTACAAGGGCCCGGAGATTAATGTCAATGATCCGGATATTCTGGAGTTCGGCTGGGATTATTCGGAACAGACGCGCATCAAGGCTGTCCCTAAAAAACAGCATTTTGGTATGTGCGAGTGGGCGACCAGCATCACGATCAACATCAATGAAAACTGAATGTCTGATGAATAATTCTTGGTCAAATAGGAGGAAACCATGAGTAAGCAAAGCCATGAAGTGGATTACGAGATTATCGGCCATGAGATGCAGATGGTCGAGGTGGAGCTCGATCCCGGTGAGACGGTGATCGCCGAGGCCGGCGCGATGACATACATGGAGGAGGGTATTGAATTCGAAGCAAAAATGGGGGATGGCTCGGATGCGGAAGAGGGGGTGTTCGGCAAGCTGCTGGGCGCCGGCAAGCGGATGATTTCCGGCGAGTCGCTGTTTATGACCCATTTCACGAACCAGGGCGCCGGCAAGCGGCATGTGGCCTTTGCCGCCCCCTATCCGGGCCGGATCATTCCTGTTGACCTTTCCGCCATCGGCGGCGAGCTGCTGTGCCAGAAGGATGCGTTTCTCTGCGCAGCACTCGGCACGAAGCTGGATGTTGCCTTCACCAAACGCATCGGCGCCGGTTTCTTTGGCGGCGAGGGTTTCATCCTGCAACGGCTTGCTGGCGACGGCATGGCCTTCATTCACGCCGGCGGCACGGTGATCGAGAAAGAGCTGCGCGGCGAGACACTGCGCGTGGATACCGGTTGCCTGGTGGCCTTCCAGCCGTCCATCGATTACGACATCGAGCGCGCCGGCAATCTGAAGAGCATGGTCTTCGGCGGCGAGGGTTTGTTTCTGGCGACACTGCGCGGCGCGGGCAAGGTCTGGTTGCAGAGCCTGCCGTTCGCGCGCATGGCCGACCGCATCGCGGCCGCATCCGGCGTCGGAGGCGACGAGGTCGGCGAGGATCGCAGCCTGGTTGGCAGGCTGCTGGGTGACTAAAAGAGTAAGGAGGATCGTATGAGGATATTGCTGATGATGTTTTTGGCGGCCCTGCTGGCCGCGCCGGTGGCGCATGCCGCCAAGGTGAAGGAACACCCGCTGATCAAGCCGTACGCGGGATCGAAGTATTTCGAATCCGAGGTGAGAAAATTTGACCGTTTTGAGGTGCCTACCGGCAAATTCTCATTCGATGGCGAACGCCAGCAATATGTGCCGGCGTCGTCGATCCCGGTGACCGGCAAGGTGACCGAGATTCACTACCTTGTGCCCATGGATCGCAGTGGCTTTGAGGTGTTCAGCAACTACGAATCGGCGCTGCGCCAGGGCGGGTTTGAGATCCTCTATTCGTGCCGGGAGGAAGAATGCGGCCGTGGCGCCACGATGGCGACCAAATATCTGTCGCATGGCACCTGGATCGCGGGCGAGGGCGGCCTGCTGAGCGCGAAGCTGGCGCGGCCGGAGGGCGATGTGTATGCCGTGATCGCGGTCTCCGGACGGCATCACAAGACCGCGATTACTGTCGTCGAGGCCAAACCCATGGAAACCGGCATGGTGAAGGTGGATGCGGATG
>JAJRTF010000038.1 GCA_021545585.1 Zetaproteobacteria bacterium | reverse complement strand
TTGCTTCGCATGGCTCGGGAAAACGCTTATTCACGCGGACATTTCCCGGCTGAACCACACTTATAGACGGGAGACATCCGCCAGATTCAGGAACAGGGCACGCAAACGGGCCAGCAGGGCCAGACGGTTGCCGCGCACCGCTTCATCTTCAGCCATCACCATCACATCATCAAAGAAGCTGTCCACCGGCGCTCTCATCCGGGCCAGCACGCTTAATGCAGGCGCAATACTGCTGTCAAAATCCGCAACAGAGACAGCGCGCTGGAAATCTGCTTCGGCCTTGACCAGCTCGTCATAGAGTGCGGTTTCAGCAGCTTCGCTGAACAGATCGATGTTCACAGCAGCGGGAATGCTGCCCGCTTTCTTGAGAATATTGGCAATGCGTTTGTTGGCGGCCGCAATCGCCTGCCCTTCTTCCGAGCTTTCGAAACCGGTCAGATGACGCGCAATCAACGCTTCCCGGTACAATGGTCGCGTTTCTGAAGAATGAACAGCGGCATCAATAGCGGTTCTGGAAAAGCCCAGATTGCTGCTTAAACCCAGCAAGCGTTCAATGACAAAATCATGCACCTTGACCCTGGTTTCATTTGAAATGGCAATGGTGACCCGCTGCTGGTTCCACTGTTTGGCCGCTTCATCAATCACCTTGTCCAGCGTCATATCAATCGGCTGCGTGGTATCGGTAAGCAACCGGATCAGGCCAATGGCAGCGCGGCGCAGCCCGAACGGATCGGCGCTGGCGGTCGGAATGCGCCCCAGATGGAAATAGCCCAGCAGTTTATCAGTACGTTCAATAATGCCGATAGCGCGGGCAATGCGATTCGCCGGCAAATCATCCTCGGCGCCGGTCGGGGCATAATGCAGCGCGATACCATCCGCTACCGCATCATTCTCACCATCCATGCGGGCATAAATACCGCCCATATAACCCTGTAATTCCGGGAACTCCCCAACCAGTCCGGTGGTCAAATCAGATTTGCACAACAGCGCTGCACGCTGGGCATCATTGGCATCGACTCCCAGTGCCGTGGCATTATCGAGCACAAACGCACGCATGCGACGCACCTGATCGCCGACCATGCCGAGGCCGTCCTGAAATACGATTTCGGACAATTTTTCAACACGGGCATCGAGCGATTGTTGTGGATCACGGTCAAAGTAAAAAGCCGCATCAGCCAGACGCGCATTGACTACGCGCTCGTTACCATGCGCCACGGCAGACGGATTTTTTGATTCGATATTGGCAACCGTGAAAAACACCGGGCTGACCTTGCCATCCGCATCACGAGCGGAAAAACAGCGTTGATGATGCTTCAGCTCAATCCGGCTCACTTCTTCTGGCAAGCGCAGAAAATTTTCATCATATCGAGCCGCGATCGCCTGAGGCCATTCGACCAGATCCGTGACTTCTTCCAGAAGCACCTCATCTGCCACCAGCTCAACGTCTTCAGCGACTGCAGCCTGCGCCAACTGTTCAGTAATCAGGGCTTTGCGGGCTTCTCGATCGGCACGCACGAATTGCGATTCCAGCCATGCAAACGGATCGTTCACATCCATTTCGCCAGACAATCCATGTACGCGGTGGCCCCGGCTTTCGATACCGGTTTTGACACCGGCAAAGCTGAAATCAATCAATTCATCACCCAGCCGCGCCACCATCCAGCGAATCGGACGAATAAATGCATCCGAACGCGAATCCCCGTCCTGCCATTGCATCTGCTTGGGACTGGGTAATTTACGCAGAATTCCCGGCATGGCTTCAGCGATAATATCAGCAACCGGGCGTCCGTTGAGGGTGCGCACCGCTTTCATATAGTTACCTTTGCCATCGCCCTTGTCAGCCAGTTCAAATGCATCCAGCGACAGGCCGGATTTTTTGGCAAAGCCATGCGCTGCCCCGGTCGGTTCACCATCCTTGAATGCCACCCGTTCCGGCGGCCCCCAGATCGTTTCCTCACGGTCAGCCTGCATGACAGGGCAATTTTCAGCGTGCAATAGCAGGCGGCGCGGTGAAACACCGAGCCGG
This sequence comes from Zetaproteobacteria bacterium, assembly GCA_021545585.1. Taxonomy (GTDB): domain Bacteria; phylum Pseudomonadota; class Zetaproteobacteria; order Mariprofundales; family Mariprofundaceae; genus JAJRVH01. The sequence goes on along the minus strand of JAJRTF010000038.1, from coordinate 999 downwards.
ATATTATCAGGAGCCACATCGGCAGCGGCCAGCAGCTTCTCCACAGCATCTTTCAAAGCAGCACCCATGCGCGGCGCTACGCCGGCAGGGATTTCTTCGGTTCCGATTTCCAGTAACAGCGGCTGCATATTGTTCATGACTTCGCTCCTGCATACGCATGCGAAACGGTGCGGGCAAGTCCGCGCACGCGTCCGATAAAACGTTGTCTTTCAGCCACGGAAATTGCGCCGCGCGCATCGAGCAGATTAAAGGCATGAGAGGCTTTCATCACTTCCTCATAGGCAGGCAGCACCAGATTCTTGTCAGTCAAACGTTTGCATTCGCTCTCGGCATGATCGAATTGTTCATGCAGCCAGCGGCTGTCTGCTTCGTCAAAATTGTAGGTGGAGAATTCCACTTCATTGCGGTGGAACACTTCGCCGTAGCTCGTCTGTTTACCGTTTTCGGTTTCCACCCAGACCAGGTCGAATACATTTTCAACGCCCTGAATATACATCGCCAGCCGTTCCAGCCCGTAGGTGATTTCCCCCGGCGTGCGCGACAGCTCCACCCCGCCGACCTGCTGAAAATAGGTGAACTGGGTGATTTCCATGCCGTTGAGCCACACCTCCCAACCCAGCCCCCAGGCACCGAGCGTGGGCGATTCCCAGTCATCTTCGACAAAACGGATATCATGCACCTCCGGATCGATGCCGATGGTGCGCAGTGAATCAAGATAGAGCTCGAGGATATTCTCCGGTGCCGGCTTCAGAATCACCTGAAACTGGTAATAGTGTTGCAAACGGTTCGGGTTCTCCCCGTAGCGCCCGTCAGTCGGGCGGCGGCACGGCTGCACATAAGCGGTGCTCCAGTCCTTGTCATCGAGTACACGCAGGAAGGTGGCCGGGTGAAATGTGCCGGCACCCATCGATGAATCATAGGGTTGCTGTACCACACAGCCCCGTTTGGCCCAGAATTGCTGCAATGTAAGAATCAAATCCTGAAACGTTAACACGATAA
>JAJRTF010000037.1 GCA_021545585.1 Zetaproteobacteria bacterium | reverse complement strand
CCGTCAACCTCATGCAGCGGCGAAGCCTGCTCGAATTGCTGGCTGATCCTCCACCCCCCCGGCAAAACGTCGATCAGCTGCCAATCAGCACCAAATGCGCCTCATCAATGCTTAACCGGACAGCAATGGGATAATGTATCAAAAACAGCAGAAAAAGCCGCTGATTTGACGTTCCTTCATGTTTCGGTTCAGCCTGACTAAAGCGGGCCTGGCTTTAGCCGGGTTCGACTATGTCGCACAGGAAAGCCTGCGAGAGAGAGGCGCGCCGGTCTTTCGATTCGTGCGCGAGTGAGATGTCAGCGTTTCTGGTGTGAGTGTTTCTCTTTGGCCAGTTGATAAAGTTCGAGCAATTCATCTTCTGTAATATCGACGGTGCCCTTGAATGCTTGAATCGCCTGTTCGATATCATGTATTGAAAGTTCGCCAGCGTCGACGCGGGTGGCCGGGTGAGTTGAAAGTGCGGCCGGATAACGGCGCCATTTGAACGGATAATTAAACAGTATGGCAATGCCGACCAGTGATACGGCATTGAGCATTACGAGCGTCACATAGGTGAAGTCCAGCGCCTGCACATCAGCACCGCCAATCACGGCAATTAAGGCAGTGGCCCCGCCTGGCGGATGCAGACAGCGCAGATAATGCATGGCGATTACGGCGAGAGAAACGGACAGGGGTGCTGCAAGCAAAGGGTCGAAGATATGGGACGCAACGCTTACACCGATCCCCGAAGCGATAAGGTGGCTGGCAAGTGCGGGCCAGGGTTGGGATAGTTTTGCATGCGGAACGGCAAACAATAATACGGTTCCAGCACCCATCGAACCGACCATCAGCAATGTGGATGCTGTGCCAAGGAATTGGCTGCTGATCCAGTATGTGGCGAAAATGCCGGTAAATGCACCCAGGCCGGAAATGAGCTTTTCGGCATGATTGGGCATGATGCCATCCAGCCCTAGCCAGTGTCGCAGGGCCTTAAACGTCAATGTCGACCTGGATGATGCCGTTGTCGATGCGCACGGGAAAAGATTCTACATCCTCGTATGCTGGCGGGGTTAGTGATTTGCCTGTCCGAATACAAAATCGTGCACCGTGGCGTGGACAGATGATCTGGTCGCCGTCGCACCGACCACTGGCCAGCTCACCGCCATCGTGGGTGCATAGATCCTCGATGGCATAAAACTCACCGGCCAGATTGAACACGGCTATGTCGCCGGCTGTTGTGGAGACCACTTTGCAGCTGCCGGAAGGCAGCTGATCAAACTCTGTGACATCGATCCATTCAGCCATATATTGTTCTCCCTGCCATACTTTTTCCAAAGTTATCCGGGTTTTCCATCCGTGCGCGCGTGCAGGAGAATGGAAGAATAACGGATACCAATTATGGTAAATGCGATGAGCCAGCACAATGCGCTGATGCGTACGGAAGCGTCAAGCAGGGAAGGATTGGCCATGGGCAAGATGACCCGTGAAAGTGCTGCCATAAAGATCAGAATGAATGCCCCCGGTATCCAGGGCAGGGCCCGAACGGTACGGCCCGTGTGCCCAAGCGCAACTCTGGCCATCATACCGGCGGTAAACATGCCAATACCGCCTACAGTCCAGGCATGGACGGTATGGGCGGTGCTCTGGCCTGTCCATGCCCCCAGTCCGTAGAGTAAAAACCCGGCAACCATCCATGCATAACCGGCATACAGCACCCATAACATCGGTTGTTGCCATAGTGTGATATCAAACCAGCCGATCAGGCGCCTGCTATGGATTCCGGCGGCAATCAAAGCCGAGCAGATGAGCAGCCATGAATTGGCAATCATCATACTGGCTGCCAGCAGCAATATCGATGGCAGGGCCAGCATCTCGATAACAGGATGGGAGGCGGCTCGCCTGCCGATAGCCGATTGCATGAAAAACGGCACGACACGGCCGGCAATGACAGAAATCAGCGCCATGGTCAGGCACACAGCAATCTGTATGGACTGGTTGGAAATATCCGCGCCCATTCCCAGTGCTTCCAGATGCATGGCGCCGTTACACAGACTTATCAACAATAACAGTAACGGGATCGGGTAGTTTCGCGCTTGTCTGGCTTTCAGGATCAATCTGCCGAGCAATATGGCGAGGACGGGCAGAAACAGAAAGTCGAGCAGGGCGAAGGCTGCCGGGGGAATGACGGGCAGTGCCGAAAGCAGTCTGGGCATGAACCAGAGCAACAATAGCAGTGCCAGCATGGTGCCGGTAGGTGTCTGTAACCCGGTCCAGTTGCGTACCGCTGTGAGCAGGAAGCCTGCGATGACAGCCACGGCATAGCCGAACACCATTTCATGGGCATGCCAGAGCGTCAGGCCAAAATAGCTATCGGGCCAGCGGACCGTAAAGCCATACAGTGAGATGGCTATCAACAGGACTGCGGACCAGATGCCGAGCAGGAAGAAGGGACGAAAGCCCAGCGCCAGCGGCGCCCATGTCTGTGGCGCAGGTTTGTGACTTCCAGTTTCCTTCTGGATGGGTATGTTATCGGACACGGGTGATCGGGATATGCTTACGCCGGGCGTTCAATGCTTTAGAACATGCCAAGCTGCAGCCTGGCTTCATCCGACATCATCGAGCGATCCCATATCGGATCAAACACAAGTTCGACATACACATCGGTAACATTGGCGACCGACAACACCTTGGCACGCACATCATCGACGATGAACGGCCCCATGCCACAGCCGGGGGCAGTCAGGGTCATGATTATTTCGACATGGTTGCCACCCTCATCGGTATCCACCACATGGCAGTCATACACCAGGCCCAAGTCAACAATATTGACCGGGATCTCCGGGTCGTAGCAGGTTTTCAGTACATTCCACAATTCTTCTTCATTGACCGGGCCATGGGCCGTTGCGGGCGGTTCCGTCACCTGCTGCTCTTCCGTCTGAGTGGTCGCCAGTCCGAGCGCATCGGCATCCTTGCCTTCGATGCGAGCCAGATTGCTGTTTACACTGACGGTTAACGAGCCGCCGAGCTCCTGAGTAATACGCACCTGTGCACCCATCGGGATGGTGACCGGCGTGCCCAGTGGAATCAGTATGGCATCAATATCGCGGGTGGTGGTAATCATTTGTCCGACACTCATAGGTTACTCCGTTTTTGCCGGGGTATTATGACTTCCCTGAACAGCCGATCTCATGGTATGCCAGCACAGGGTGGCGCACTTGATCCGGCTGGGAAATTCGCGCACGCCGCCGAGCACGGCCAATTTTCCGAGACGCTCATCATCGGGCTGTTCGGCAAGGTCGGAAGTCACCATATGCTGGAAATCCCTGAACAGTGCTTCGAAATCAGCCACGGGTTTACCTTTGATGGCTTCGGTCATCAACGAAGCACTGGCAATGGAGATGGCACAGCCTTCGCCCTCAAAGGCAACATCTTCGACGATGCCTGCATCGCTTAGCTGCAGATAAACATGCAATTTGTCGCCGCATAGCGGGTTATAGCCATCCGCCTCGTGGCTGCAGGCATCCAGCTTGCCGAAATTGCGCGGGCTTTTGTTGTGATCAACGATCACCTGCTGATACAGATCCCGTAAATCAAACATGGCGGTTTATGGCCTTTGGCCGGCCTGGCTTGAAAGGCATCATGCGAATAAGTCCCTGGCCCTGCCCAAAGCTTCAAACAGTGCGTCGATCTCCGCTTTGGTGTTGTAGGCGGCAAATGAGGCACGGGCGGTAGCCGGCACGCCGAAATGCTGCATCACCGGCATGGCGCAATGGTGTCCGGCCCGAATGGCGATGCCCTCGCGATCCAGAATCGTACCCAGATCGTGCGGGTGCACACCCTGCAGGGTGAAGGACAGCACCGTGGCCTTGCTGGCTGCCGTTCCGATGATGCGCAGTCCATCAAAGGCCTCTGCCTGCCCGATGGCATAGGCCAGCAGCGACTGTTCATGAGCGGCGATATTGGCAATGCCGTTATCATTCAGCCAGTCCACCGCCGCTCCAAAGCCTATGGTGCCGGCGATATTCGGTGTACCTGCCTCGAATTTGTACGGCAATTCGTTGTATTGGGTTTCTTCGAAGGTGACCATGGTAATCATGTCGCCGCCGCCCTGATATGGAGGCATGACTTCAAGCAGGGTTTCTTTGCCATACAACAGTCCTATGCCGGTCGGGCCGTACATCTTGTGCGCGCTGGTGACATAGAAGTCGCAATCCAGCGCCTGCACATCAACAGCCATATGGGCCACAGCCTGAGCGCCGTCCACCAGCACCCTGGCACCGACGGCATGGGCTTTGGTGATGATATCCGCTACCGGATTGATGGTGCCCAGTGCATTGGACAGGTGCACAATACCGACAAGCTTCGTGCGCTCGTTCAGCAGATCATCCAGCTGCTCCATGCACAGCTCACCCGCATCATTGATCGGCAGCACCTTGAGCGTGGCGCCGACCCGTTCGCACAGCATTTGCCACGGCACGATATCGGAATGGTGCTCCATTTCGCTGACCAGAACCTCATCGCCTGCGCCGATATGGGTATTGCCCCAGCTTGATGCGACCAGATTGATCGCTTCAGTGGCGCCGCGCGTAAAGATGATCTCGTGACTTGAGGCGGCATTCACCAGGGCGCGCAATTTCTCCCGGGCCGCTTCATAGGCTGCTGTGGCGCGCTCGGACAGGGCATGTACACCGCGATGCACATTGGCATTGTCGCGTTCGTAATAATGTCGTACGGCATCAATCACTGCTTTGGGTTTCTGGGTGGTTGCCGCATTGTCCAGATAGGCCAGAGGCCTGTCGTATACCTGTTGATGCAGGATGGGGAAGTCGCCGCGCAGCTGTTCAATATCGAAACTCATACCAGTATCTCCTCGATATCGACGCCATGTGGCAATTTGCTGAAGGCGGCGTGTTCGATATGTCGGCGTACGGTCGGGATGTCAATGCTGGCCAGTACCTCATCGGCGAAGGCGAAGGTTAACAGCTGCCGCGCCTCATCTTCCGACAGGCCGCGCGATTTCAGGTAGAACAGCTGATTGGTATCCAGCTGACCGATGGTTGCGCCATGCGCACATTTGACATCGTCATTGTAGATTTCCAGTTCCGGCTTGGTATCCACTTCGGCCCTGGCCGACAGCAGCAGATTGGCGTTGGACTGGGAGGAGTCGGTCTTGACTGCGCCTTCATGCACCACAACCCGGCCATTGAACACGGCGCGCGAGCGCCCATCGAGTACACCGCGATACATCTCGCGGCTGTTGCAGTACGGCGCCCGGTGTTCGATGACGGTATGATGATCGGCATGCTGGCGGCCACCGGTCAGATACAGGCCGTTCAGTTCGCATGCCGCGCCTGTCCCGGCCAGGGATGTAATCAGATCGACGCGTGACAGGGCTGCGCCCAGTGCAATGGAATGTGATCGATAGCGGCTGTCACGCTGCTGGCATACGCTGACACGACCGATATGGGTCTGTCTGGAAGACTCCTGTTGCAGACGGATGTGGGTCAGGCTGCCGCCCTGAAGGAGGCGCACCTGGCTGACAACATTGGTGAAGCCGGCCGTGTCCTCGCTGCCTGTGTAATGTTCAATCACCGTTGCCTGACTCTGACTTCCGATGTGGATGCCATGGCAGATATGCGCCGCTCCGCCGCTACTGATATGCAGGATGTACAGCGGTTTATCGAGCTGCACTCCGTCGGCGATGCAGATGCTCACCCCGTCTCTGGCATGGGCTGCATTGAGGGCGACGAAGCCATTGAACAACGGAGCATCCTCCCGGGTGGTCAGTGGCTCAATGCCCTGCTCCGGTTTTTCAGCCAGCAGCGTAGCCAGTGAGTCGGCGCGTACGCCCTGCGGCAGCGCCGATGCTTCCTGATGCAGGCGGCCATCAATCAGCACCATGCGGTAGGCATCCAGATTCTCCATGGCCAGCGCATCAATGGCGGTTGTATCTATTGCAGCTTCGGCAGGGGGATCACCGAGATGATCCATGAACGGTGCCATGGCCCGTTTTACATCGGTATATTTCCAGTGTTCGAGGCGCATGGTTGGAATGCCCAGCCTGTTAAAAGTCAGGCGTCCCTGTTCGCGCACCTGTTCAACCAGGGGATTCACCTGATTCATGCTGCGGCCTCTTCACGCACCCAGTCGTAGCCGCGCTCTTCCAGCTCCATGGCCAGATTGGCATCGCCGGTTTTCAGTATCTGGCCATCGACCAGTACGTGGACAACATCCGGTTTGATATAGTCGAGCAGACGCTGATAGTGGGTGACCATGACAATGGCACGCTGTGCCGAGCGCAACTGGTTGACGCCTTGCGCGACAATGCGCAGTGCATCGATATCCAGGCCCGAGTCGGTTTCATCCAGCAGTGCCAGTTGCGGCTCAAGTACCGCCATCTGGAAAATTTCATTGCGTTTTTTCTCACCGCCTGAAAAACCTTCGTTGACGCCACGTGACAGGAATGAGGCATCCAGCTCGACCAGTTTGGCTTTCTCCTTCACCAGCTGCATGAAATCCATCGCATCCAGTTCCTGCTGGCCATGATGTTTGCGCTTGGCATTCACGCCGGCCTTGAGCAGATAGGTGTTGTTTACGCCGGGAATCTCGACCGGGTACTGAAAGGCCAGAAATATGCCTTCCCACGCACGCTCCTCGGGAGCCAGTGCCAGAAGGTCCTTGCCCTTGAATGTGACGGAGCCCTGAGTGACTTCATAGCCATCGCGACCGGCGATCACATTCGACAATGTGCTTTTGCCTGAGCCGTTGGGCCCCATGATGGCATGCACTTCGCCGGCATTGATTTCCAGGTTGATGCCCTTGAGGATTTTCTTGTCATCTACCGAGACATGTAACTCATTGATTTTTAACATTATTTATTCCTTTATCCTACTGCGCCTTCGAGTGAAACTTCCATCAGGCGATTCGCTTCCACGGCGAACTCCATGGGCAGTTCGTTGAATACATCCTTGCAGAAGCCGTTCACGATCAGATTGACCGCATCTTCTTCCGATATGCCGCGACTCAGGCAATAAAACAGCTGGTCTTCGCCGATTTTCGAGGTTGTCGCCTCGTGTTCCATCATGGCTGTCGGATTCTTCACCTCGACATACGGGAAGGTGTGCGCGCCGCATCGGTCACCGATGAGCAGCGAGTCACACTGGGTATAGTTGCGTGCTCCATCTGCATCCTTGCCGATGCGCACCAGACCGCGATATGACTGGTTCCCGTGTCCGGCCGCGATGCCCTTGGAGACAATGGTGCTGCGCGTGTTCTTGCCGATATGGATCATCTTGGTGCCGGTGTCGGCCTGCTGATGCATCTTGGTCAGGGCCACGGAATAGAATTCGCCCACTGAATCATCGCCGCGCAATACACAGCTCGGATATTTCCATGTAATGGCGCTGCCGGTCTCTACCTGTGTCCATGACACCTTTGAGCGTGCGCCGCGGCAGTCAGCGCGCTTGGTGACGAAATTGTAGATGCCGCCGACACCATTCTCATCACCCGGATACCAGTTCTGCACCGTCGAATATTTGATCTGTGCATTATCCATGGCCACCAGTTCAACGACGGCTGCATGCAGCTGGTTCTCATCGCGTTGCGGCGCGGTACACCCCTCCAGATAGGAGACATAGGCCCCCTCATCGGCAATGATCAGGGTGCGTTCAAACTGACCGGTATTCATGGCATTGATGCGGAAATAGGTTGAAAGCTCCATCGGGCAGCGCACACCCCTGGGGATGTAAACGAATGAACCATCGGTAAATACCGCTGAATTCAACGCTGCGTAAAAATTGTCGCCCTGCGGCACGACACTGCCCATATACTGCTGCACAAGCTCGGGATAATCGCGCACAGCCTCGGAGATCGGGCAGAAGATGACGCCTGCCTCCTTCAGCTTGCTCTTGAAGGTTGTGGCTACGGAAACCGAGTCGAATACTGCATCCACGGCCACGCCGGCCAGCATTTCCTGCTCACGCAGCGGGATGCCGAGCTTTTCATAGGTTTCCAGCAGCTTCGGATCCACCTCGTCGAGACTCTTGGGGGCATCGGCACTGCTTTTTGGGGCGGAGTAATAGGAAATGGCCTGATAATCAATGGGCGAATAATCCACTGCAGCCCAGGTCGGCTCGCTCATCGTTTGCCAGTGGCGGAATGCCTCAAGGCGCCAGTCGAGCAGCCATTCAGGCTCGTCTTTCTTGGCCGATATATGGCGGATGACATCCTCATTCAGGCCGGGTGGCAGGGTGTCAGTGTCGATGTCGGTGACAAAGCCGGCCTTATATTCCTGTGCCGCAAAGTCTTCAGGCTTTGATTCAGTATTGGCAGGATTCAATGCTGCACCTCGGTTAACGAAATAGAACGCTGCAGCTTGAACACCGGCATGAAATCCTGTCTGGTCATATCGGCCAGGGAAATCGATTCCAGCGCCCGGCTGACAGCCTGGTTGATATGCTTCCAGTTATTGCTGGTGGTGCAGCCTTCCGACTGGTCGCAGTGCGCGTGGTCCAGGTTGCATTCGGTCAGCGCAATCGACCCCTCAAATACGGTGATGATATCGCGCACATTGATATCGGTGGCTGGCCGTGTCAGACGATAGCCGCCTTTGGCGCCGCGAATGGATTCGAGCATGCCTTCGTGCAGCAACGCCTGCAGGATCTTGCTCACCGTCGGAGCCGGAATACGGGTGCTTTCGGCCAGCTCGGCGGCGGCAAATAAATCCTTCTCTGCGGTCGCCATATGCGTCATAAGCAGAATGCCGTAATCGGTCAGTTTGGTCAGTCTGAGCATGCTATTACTCCAGCGGCCAGCGCATGCGCTACGCCATAGCGGAGCATTCTACTCCGATTTCTAATCAGGAGCAATATGGTATTGTATGAAAGGGTTGGGGGTGGCTTGCCGGAAAAGAGCCTGTATGGACTGTATTACCAACATTTTGCCCTGTCATATGATGAAAATACAGGTAAGGGTGAGTATGCGCAGTGACCTGAAACAGGGGGTATTTAACAGGGATTAACGGAACAGCTCTTCGGCATGTCGAATGATGGTATCTTCAGCGTTTTTGCGTTCGGCCCTGACGCCCTGGGCATGCATGGAGGTAACCGGGGCATCGCTCATGCCGCAGGGTACGATGCCGGAGAAATGCTTGAGATTCGGTCGGATGTTCAGCGCGATGCCGTGAAAGGTGATCCATTTGCGGCAGCGCACGCCGACGGCGGCAATTTTGTTACTGCCGACCCAGACGCCGATGCCGCGCTCGCTGCGGACGCTTTCAATGCCGAAATCCGCCAGCGTGCACATAATCATCTCTTCCAGTCGCCAGACATGCCTGTGCAGGTCTTTGTCGTTATTCAGGTCGGCCAGCACGTAGCAGACCAGCTGACCGGGGCCGTGATAGGTGACTTCCCCGCCGCGACCCGTGGCAAACACGTCAATGCTTTCCCCGTCGATTTCCCGGTTCAGCACATCCGTATCATTGCCGGAGGTGCCGATGGTGAATACCGGCGGATGTTCTGTGAGGATCAGCACGGGGGCTTCGGCACCGTTCAGGATATCAGCGACCATACCTTCCTGCTCACGCAGGGAGTCGGGATAGGGTTGTTGCTGATGGCGGATGATGCGCATGCCGGCAGCCTATCGCGAAGCCTGCACATTGACCAAGCGACAAGGACTTCTACAATCCCGAACTTGTACTTTGGAGTATTTTGCATGGACAGCCGCATAAGGATAAACAGTAAGGAGCTGCGACAGTGAGTAGCGAACCCCCGATTGACAAACTTTCCTTTGAACAGGCGCTTGAGCACCTGACCGGTCTGGTTGAACGTCTCGAATCCGGTGAATTGCCGCTGGAGGAAAGTGTTGCCGCCTTTGAACAGGGAGTGAAGCTTTCGCGCCGCTGTGAATCTCTCCTTGATCAGGCTGAACAGCGACTGCAGGTGCTGAACAACACTGACAAAGGTGAATAAGTGCAGGCGCCGGATTTCCTTTCCGTGCATGCAGGCCGGGTTGAGCGTGCACTGACCCGGGCGCTTGATGCACGTGCCCCGGCTGTGCCGGAGCAGTTGCTCGCAGCCATGCGCTATAGCCTGTTGGCCGGTGGTAAACGCGTCCGTCCGGCACTGGTGCTAGAGGTTTACCTGGCCTGCGGTGGTGAGCAGCCCGATGATGCCATGCCGGCAGCACTGGCGATTGAATGCATGCATACCTATTCGCTGATCCATGATGATCTGCCATGTATGGATAACGATGATCTGCGTCGTGGCATGCCGACCTGTCATAAGAAGTTCGATGTGGCGACAGCTGTTCTCGCCGGTGACGCCCTGCAGGCCCTTTCTTTCGCTTTGTTGACTCAGGCGGACTGGGATGAGTCTCTGGTTGTGGCGTTGAGCCGGAAAATGGCTCTGGCAGCAGGCTGTCAGGGTATGGTCGGCGGCCAGATGATGGATATGCTGGAAGAAAGCAGTGCCGTGAAAACGTCCGAGATACTGGCTGTGGAGCGCATTCATGTGCATAAAACGGGTGCGCTGATTTGCTGGTGTTGCGAAGCCGGAGCGTTATTGGCCGGGGCGGAGCGCAATATACAGGATGCCTGTGTCCGCTATGGCAAGGCGGTTGGCCTGCTTTTCCAGATTGCTGATGACATCCTTGATGCAACGGCGAGCTCCGAGGCCCTGGGCAAAAGCGCCGGCAAGGATGCTGAACAGCACAAGGCAACCTATGTGTCGATTCTGGGACTTGAGCGGGCGCGTGAGTTGGCTGGCGAGATGTGTGATCTGGCTCTGGAAGCCTGTGAGCCACTGGCAGAGCGGGGAGAACACTTGCGCGAACTGGCGCATTATATACTGGAGCGTGGTAAATGAATCAGGTGGCACCGGGCACATCATTACTGGCGGGCATACACGGCACGGCAGACCTCAAGGCGCTTGCTGCCGGGCAATTGCCTGAACTCGCTCAGGAGATGCGCCATTATCTGATTGAGACACTGGCGCCTATCGGCGGACATCTGGGAGCAGGGCTTGGTGTGGTGGAGTTGACCATTGCCCTGCATTACCTGTTCGATTCGCCGCGTGATAAAATCATATGGGATGTCGGGCATCAGGCATATCCGCACAAGATGCTCACCGGTCGCCTCGAAGGCATGCCTTCGGTACGGCAGTATGGCGGGCTTTCCGGATTCACCAAGCGCAGTGAGTCCGAGCATGATCCGTTCGGGGCAGGGCATGCCTCAACATCGATATCCGCAGCCTACGGCATGGCGACAGGACGTGACCTCAATGGCGCAGATCATCATGTCATTGCCGTGATTGGCGATGGCGCTCTGAGTGGAGGCATGGCCTTTGAAGCGCTGAATGATGCTGGTGCCAATCGGCGGCGTCTGCTGGTGATCCTGAACGATAATGAAATGTCGATCGCCCCGAATGTCGGCGCGATGTCCTCATATCTGGCCCGTATCATTACCGGTAAACCTTATACCCAGGCGCGTGATACGGCCCGGCGTATTCTGGAAAAACTTCCCAGTGGCATTGAAGCTGCGGCCAAGCGCATGGAAGAGCATGTGAAAGGCATGATTACGCCGGGCACCCTGTTCGAGGAGCTTGGCTTTCGCTATATCGGCCCGGTTGACGGCCATAGCTTTGAGCATTTGCTGCCAACCCTGGCCAATTGCAAGGAACTGGACGGGCCGATTTTACTGCATGCCCTGACCAAGAAAGGCTTGGGCTTTTCGCCTGCCGAAGAGGATCCGGAAACATGGCATGGCCTGGGGCCGTACAATGTGCAGACCGGTGTGCCGGTTAAAAGCAGTGCTACCCCGCCGAGTTATACGAATGTGTTTGCCGATACGCTTGCAGACCTTGCAGATCGGGATGAACGCATTGTTGCCGTTACTGCAGCGATGCCTGGGGGCACCGGCCTGTCCCGCTTTGCCAGGCGGCATCCGCAGCGTTGTTTCGACGTCGGCATAGCAGAGCAGCATGCGGTGACCTTTGCCGGCGGTCTGGCGGTGGAAGGCAAACGCCCCTTTGTCGCCATATATTCGACCTTCATCCAGCGCGGCTACGATCAGATTGTACACGATATCTGTATTCAGAACCTGCCAGTCACCTTCTGTCTGGACCGGGCCGGTATCGTTGGCGCTGACGGTGCAACGCACACGGGCATGTTCGATATCGCCTTCCTGCGTTGTCTACCCAATATCACCATCATGGCTCCGAAGGATGAGGCGGAATTGCGCCATATGCTGGCCACTTCGCTGAGCATGGATGGCCCTGTGGCGATTCGCTATCCGCGCGGCAGCGGCTATGGTGTTGCATTGACCGAGCCCGCGGCTTTGCCTGTCGGTCGGGCGGAAATGCTGGAAGATGGAAGGGACGGGCTGGTGATTGCCGTCGGCACACGCAACAGGGATGCGCTGCAGGCCGTGGAAGTCCTGCGCAAGGAAGAAGGGTTACATCTGGGTTTGATGAACCTGCGCTTTATCAAGCCGCTGGATATGGAGGCGATTGGCGCCCACTTGCCTCCCGGAAAGATGCTTGCCGTGGTCGAAGAAGGCACGGCCGCCGGCGGTATTGGTGAACAGATTGTATCACTGGCTGTGCAGGCTGGCTGGAGTGGACGTTTTGTGCATATTGCCATGCCTGACAGCTTTCCTGAACACGGCACACAGGCTGAGATTCTCTGCGATTTGGAACTGGATGCGGATGGCATCGTCAAGCAATTGAGAGCTGCGACGGCATAGATGATTTGGATCTGCCTTGCTAAGGATGGCCCGATAGCTTAAATTAGTTGCATGGTTCGTATCCTTGGAAGTCTTTTATGTTGCTTTCTGCTGGCGACGCCCGCCTGGGCAGTGGATCGATATTATATCGGATCAAGTGATGGTATTGATGTGCTACAGCGGGCACAGGCGCATGCTGTAGTGCTCGGCCATATTCCGCGCCTGACAGATGTTAAAATCATTCAGAAGAAGCGCGCCTGGTGGAAGGTGAGGACGGTGGGCTATACAACACCGGAGATCAGCGGCTGGGTGCCTTCCGGAGCGGTGCGCAAACGCTATCGGGCGACGGTAGCTGAAAAAACCTCTAACTCGTTTTTTTCCGGTTTATCCTCCCTGTTTCATCGTAACACAGCAGGCGGCCAGAAAACAGCTGTTCTGGGTGTCCGGGGTCTGGATGAAGAGGGCAATGCCGCCGGCGGTAAAGCCAATATGGTGGCCGTTGAATGGATGGAGGGTCTGGGTGTTTCGAATGCCGATGTGGCGGCCTTTGTCGAGCAGGGCAGGCTGAACCCGTGAGGCAGCTGCATTTGCGACTCTCTTTGCTGCTGGCCGGGTTATTGTTCTGGATGCCCGCCGCCATGGCCTTTAATTTCGGCGAATTAGGCGATGCATTGGGCATTGATCCGGATATCATCAGACGGATTGACCAGGGTGTTAAAATTGCTTCGGCACTGATTCCAATCTCCGATGAAGAAGAGCGCATCCTCGGTCGAAACGTGGCCGGTCGCGTGGTGGGTCGCTTCGGCATTGAAAAAAATATGCAGCAAACCTATTACCTGAACCTGATCGGTCAGGCCCTCGGTCAGCGTTCGGATCGGCCGAATCTTGCTTACCGGTTTGCCATCCTGGCTACGGATGATGTCAATGCCTATTCCTGCCCGGGTGGTTATATCTTTGTCACGCGCGGAGCATTAAATATGGTGCATAATGAGGCTGAACTGGCGGCAGTGTTGGCGCATGAAATCGCCCATGTCACCGAACGGCATATTATCAATGCCCTGCAGCATTCCAAGTTGATGAAAGTCAGTGGCGAGGTGGCGGCCGATGCTTTCAAACAGGGTGGGGAGCTGTTTCAGCAGATGTCCGATTTTGCCACCGACGCCCTGTTCAAGGGCCTGAAGAAAACCGATGAATATGCTTCGGATAGCAAGGCTCTGGAATACCTGGACCATCTGGGCTACGACTATCCGGCCATGTATGATGTATTGAAAGAGCTGGAGCAGCGACGCAAACAGGGGCGAGCCAAGGTGTTGGCCAAAACGCATCCGAGTCCGAAGAGCCGGATGCGTCAGTTGAAACAGGCGGAATCAGAATTGCATCTGGATCGGCCGACCGGCATTCGCCTGAAAGCCCGGTTTGTTAAACACATTGTCAAAAACAAAGAAGCCTAAAAAAATCCGTCTTGATCAATTGCTGGTGCAGCGCGAGCTGGCTGGGTCGAAGGATGTGGCCCGGCGGCAGATCATGGCCGGGCTGGTTTACGTTAGCGGCCAGAAATCCGATAAGGCGGGCATGGCTTTTCGTGAGGATGTGGCGATTGAGGTGCGCGAGGTGCTGCCCTATGTGTCACGCGGCGGGCTGAAGCTGGCCGGAGCGCTGGAGCATTTTCCGTTCACGGCAGAAGGAGCTGTGGCACTGGATGTGGGCGCTTCCACCGGCGGCTTCACCGATGTGCTGCTGCAGCAAGGTGCTGTGAAGGTGTATGCGGTCGATGTCGGGCATGGGCAGTTGCATTACAGGTTGCAGCACGATGAGCGGGTGATCAATCTGGAAAGAACGCATGTGCGATTGTTGACATCCGAGCTGATCCCCGAGCTGGTGGACGCACTGGTGATGGATACGTCGTTTATTTCCCTGACCAGGGTGCTGCCGCCATCATGGCCTTTTCTCAAATCCGGTGGCTGGTGTGTGGCGCTGATCAAGCCGCAGTTCGAAGTGCATCCGAAATACCTTGATAAAGGCGTGGTGCGCGATGAAAGCATTCGGCAACAGGTGATTGAGGATATGCTCAGTTTTGTGCGGTGTGAGCTTCCGGGTGTGGAAGTGGCGGGTGTTACCGAATCGCCGATTCATGGCCCGAAGGGTAATGTCGAATATCTGCTCGGCATGGTGCGGCAAAGCAACGGCTAATGATCCAGTGCAGATCGCACTCGAAAACGACACTCGGCTGCAATAACCAACTTTGGTATACTGTGTTGCCTCACAGATGTGACCAATACTATCTATTGACAATAGCGTTCGCATCAACGATCAGTGGCGGATTTGCTTCGTCTGGCAGCAGGGCACATGTTATGGATGTGGCAATCGTTGATTATCATTAAAAGGAGGGCTTTCTAATTGGGCATTATTTTCGGAAAAAAGGGCTTCGCCATATTCACGAAATTGAAGAGATAACATAACAAGGCGCTCGTTCGGACGCAAACTACGCTGCGCTTCGTTTGCGCCGCACAGCTTGGTCGTTATGCTTAAACGAAAAAGGAGAATTAAATGTTAAAAAAAATTATGTTGATCGCTTTGGTTTCCACTTTATTTGCTGGTTGTGCTTCAGTACCAATGGAAGGCATTGAAAAAACCACAGAAGCACAAAAGTTCAACCCTCCATCGGAAGGGAATTCTGGGTTATACATCTATCGTTCTGGTAGTGTCGGAGGATCTTTAAAGAAAGATGTTTGGGTTGATGGAAAATGCATCGGTGAAACCGCACCGAATGTTTTTTTCTATGAAGAAGTTGAAGGTGATAAAGAGCATAAAATTTCCACGGAATCTGAATTCTCCCCTAATGACCTGATAATTAAAGCGAAAAGCGGTATGCTTTATTTTATTCGTCAATATATAAAGATGGGAGTATTTGTTGGCGGTGCAGGCCTAGAGATTGTTGACGAGGAGAGCGGTAAAGAAGCCGTAAGAGATTTAAAGTTGGCGACAAAAGGCACGTGTAGCAAATAGCATAACAAATAGCTCCAGCGGACAGTTTAAAGTGGCACTTATTTTGCGTTCGCAAAAACGTGCCACTTTAAACTGCCGCTGAGCAAGGCGTTAGAGGTAAAAAAATTAATGG
>JAJRTF010000036.1 GCA_021545585.1 Zetaproteobacteria bacterium | reverse complement strand
CATCCACGCTGTTTTATCCCCATTGCCGGCCTGCATCATGCCCGTCGGGATATGGCCGCCGGATTCTGTGTGTTTAACGATGCCGGTATTCTGATTGAAGCGCTGCGCTCTATATATGGCATCAGACGCATCGCTTATGTCGATATCGATGCCCATCATGGCGATGGGGTATTTTATGCTTTTGAATCCGATCCGGATGTATGGATTGTGGATATGCATGAAGATGGTCGTTATCTCTATCCCGGCACCGGCTTTGCTGATGAAACAGGAAAAGGTGAAGCCGTTGGAACAAAATTAAATCTGCCCATGTTGCCGGAATCGGATGATACCGATTTCCACAAGCTATGGCCGCAAGCTGAAACCCATGTTCGGCAAGCAAGACCGGAAATTATCATATTCCAGTGCGGTGCCGATTCCATTGCAGGTGATCCGATCACCCACATGCGCTTTTCTCCCGCTGCCCATGCGCATGCCGCAGCAAGCCTGTGTCGCATTGCCGATAAATACTGTCAGGGACGCATCATAGCGCTCGGTGGCGGCGGTTATAATCGCGGCAACCTGGCTGCCGGCTGGAACGCGGTTTTAGAGCAAATGTGCTACTGAACTGAACGGTTGCGATCCGGAAACAGATGATTGGTCAGTAAGCCGATTATCAGACCAGTTAGCAGGCCTGCCCCGTTGGCGGCAAAATCCAGCCACTCTCCATAGCGATTCACGTAGGGCTGAATGAGTTCGATGCCACCGCCCCAGACGATATAAAAGACCGCAATCCACAACAGATATGGCAATCGGCGAAGTGCAGCCGGAAACATTAGCACAGCATAGGCAATGGTGTGATGCCATTTATCGCTACCCGGAACATCGGGAAGCCGCTCCAGCGGCATCAGCGACAGTGTTGTAATCATAAACAACAGCAGAACACTCAATGGCAGCCAGAAACGGTGAATTACATCAAGCCAGCGCATCACGGGTCCTCGCTTATTGCTGCGCCCTCACCGCGCACATCCGCCAGCCCCTGCAATGCGCCGGTTCCTCTGTTGACAACAATCGCCTGCATATTGCCATAGCGCCGATTCAATAATTTCAGGTGATGACTGCGCTGCGTCAGATCAGCGGCGATCGAATCGGAAAATGCCCCCTCTTCATACTGCACAACATCGGGCAAAAACTGGTGATGAAAACGCGGCCCGTTCACCCAGTCGGCAGGCGCTGTTTCATCCAGCATAAAACCAAGCGATGCCAGCAGCACCATGGAGATAATACGCGACCCGCCCGGGGTACCGACAATGAAGGTACGGTTCGGGCCGATAACAAAAGTCGGAGTCATGCTTGAGAGCATGCGTTTACCCGGCGCCACGGCATTGGACACACCCTGCACCAGGCCATAGGCATTGGGCTGACCCGGTTGGGTGGCGAAATCATCCATTTCATCGTTGAGCAGAATACCGGTTGATGGCGACACATAACCGGATCCGAAACCATAGTTAATCGACAGCGTGGCGCTAACCATATTGCCTTCACGATCAATCACCGAGAAATGGGTGGTATCCACGCTGGCACCAATCGGTTCGGCAAAACCTGCCAGTTCAGACGATGGCGTGGCCTTATCCATACGAATCGATTCGCGCAGTTTTTTCAATCGCGCCGGACTGAGATAGTCGCCGGGAATCGCTACAAAATCGGCATCGCCCAGATGAGCATTACGATCACGATAAGCGCGTTTCATGGTTTCGATCAGCAAATGCGTTCTGTCGGCCCTGCTCAAGGCTTTCAGATGATCGTTTTTCAATTGGCCGAAAATATGCGCCAACGTTAAGCCGCCGGAAGAAGGCAGCGCCGCCGAAACGATATGGAATCCCTGATAGTCAAATATAACCGGTTGCCGCTCAATGGCATTATACCCGGCCAGATCAGCTTCCCGAATCAGACCACCATCGCGTTTCATATCAGCCACCAGGCGCCCCGCTGTTTCGCCCCGATAAAAATCCTCTGCACCGCCTTTGGCAAAACGGACCAGCGTATCTGCCAGTGCTGGCTGTTTGATGACAGGGCCGGACAGGTAGATGCGGCGGGCCGCATCGTTCAATACCTTGCCACGCCAATCGAGCATAGCTTTCAGACGACTCGATACGGTAAACCCATGCCGTGCCAGCCGAATAGCCGGCCGTGTCACCTGAGCACGGTCCAATTTCCCGTAGCGGCTGACCAGATGATCGACGCCGGCGATTAAACCCGGCACACCTGCCGATTGCGGCCCGTCGATACTGGATTTTGTCTGATAAACTTCCCCGTGCCCGGCCAGCTGCGGTGATGTTTCCCGCGCATCAATCATCACATAGCGTTTTTCCCTGGCGATATAGAGTAGAAAAAAACCACCACCGCCGATACCGGAAGAACCCGGCTCCAGTACGCCCAGGGCCAGTGCCGTAGCAGCCGCTGCATCAAAGGCATTACCGCCTTTTTCCAGCATCTCCATACCTGCTGCAGCGGCCTTTGGCTGTGCAGCAACCACCATGTCATGCTGTGGATGCTCCGCGATAGCAGCAGATGGCAATATCA
The DNA here is from genome assembly GCA_021545585.1 of Zetaproteobacteria bacterium. Classification (GTDB taxonomy): domain Bacteria; phylum Pseudomonadota; class Zetaproteobacteria; order Mariprofundales; family Mariprofundaceae; genus JAJRVH01. The sequence continues at coordinate 534 of JAJRTF010000036.1, read as the reverse complement.
AACACAAGAACAGAAGCCAGCGCTTCATCAAGACACCTTTTCCAGCAAGCGATGAATGCCGGTAGGAAGTGCATAGCCTTCGATTGAGCGAACCCAGCGTCCTTCTCCTTCAGGCACAGCATCTGAAATCATCGGGTAGAGATGCAAACGCCTGTGGGTCAATTGGTGAATATATATCGGGGTCGAATCAGGCACATCTTCCAGCTCAATAATCGGCGGTGTCCACAGCCCTGCCCATATGCCTGAATCCGGGCGTCGGGTCAGCCATATACCCTTTTCCGGACAGGTATGCAGGTGAACCTGCCAGTGCACATTTCGAACAGGCACGGCCTTGCGCGATTCATCGGCATAAACAACCTGAAAGGCCGAAACGCAGTTTTCGTTTACCGGACAGACACCGCAATTAGCGGATTTGGCAGAACATACAGTTGCCCCCAGTTCCATCATGGCCTGATTCCAGCTGGCCGGTTCACCGGATTTGTCAATTGCCTGCTGTGCCAGCGACCACAGCTGTTTGTCTGACGCATCCACTTG
>JAJRTF010000003.1 GCA_021545585.1 Zetaproteobacteria bacterium | reverse complement strand
GCTTCATCGCCAAATTCAAAGCCGAATGCCTTCGTATTGACCTGATAACCAACCGTTGTATCAAACTCCCAATCCAGTGTTTGGCGCGTGATAGCAATACCGGCAAACGGGTCCCATGAACCCGATCCGGATTGCAGCGGGCGCGGCAGCAGGCCAAAGGCATCACGCTTGTCATACGCTCCTGTCGGCACTTTCAGACCTGCAAATGGAGCGATACGCAAGGTATCACCGGGCTGATCCACCTGATAAACGGTGTAACGGGCAAAAAACTTCCCATCTCCCAAGCCCTGTGTCCGGCGTTGAACACGTTTCATTCCGAGAGTGATATCCATACGCTTGTCCATATAAGGCAACACGCCAAACAGCACCAGTGTGGAACTTGTGCCATAAGCCAGCACCAGAGGAACGGCTGTGACGGTCAAATCCCGATTCAGGGCCGTGGCATCACCCGTTTTACGCACCAGTTTGATTTGGGAGCGCAGAACCCCCACGCCTTCAGACACCGGCAGTGCGCTATTGAATGTAATCGGCCCTGCAAGGGCAGTAGAGGCTGTCGCCATCATGGCAGTGGCAAGCACAATATATCCTACATAGAACATCAGTTGCCGCTTTTCAGCAACCTGGATGTTCCTATATTTCACAACAGAAATGATTTTGCTGTATGGGCGGACATGGCACATCGCCATAGGAGCAGTAAACACAGCAATCGCCGGGTTTGGGTTTAAGCAGCCTATGGCACGACTCACATTCATAAAACCACTGACACGCATCGGTTGGCATGGTCTCTTTTTTGCTGTGTCCACATTCAGGGCAGGTAATCGTTGATTCGGTGGTGACGCAATCAGTCACCGGTTTTTCCCTCTTTGGCTTTCCGACTCAAGGCAAAAACGGTCAAAGCCAGAAAAAACAGCAATGACGGCATCAGCACATAGTCGAGATAGCCAACCCATGCCGCCAGTCCGACGGCGCCAAACAGAATGACCAGCACCGGTGTGAAGCAGCACAGTGCGGAAATGACAGAGCCTGCAATACCTGCTTTTAATAATGTGGATGACTTCATGGGGAATCTTCCAAAGACTTTAAAATTGGGCAGTAATCGTCATCCCCTTCCTGTTCACATTGTTCAGCCAGTTCAAGCAAAATATGCTGAATTCGAGAGAGGTCTTCTATTCGGGAGGTTATTTCATCGGCCTTGCGCCGGGCAATTTGCCGCACCTGCGAACATTCTGTCCGGCCCGCACGCAATGAGAGTAGTTCTTTGATCTCCTCAAGGGTAAAACCAAGCTCTTTGGCATGGACAATAAACAGCAGGCGTTTTACATCGCCTTCGGAATAGTCACGGTATCCCGACATGGTGCGATCAGGCAACGGCAACAACTGTCTTCTTTCGTAATAGCGAATGGTATCGATATTAACTTTTGCCTGTTTTGCCAGCTCACCAATCTTCATAGCTCAATTCTAAACCATAGAGTGTGGTCAAGGGTCAAGAGAAGTTTTTTTCATCAACAGTTTGAACCTCTATGGGTGTGCTGCCGACTGACTCCTTGGTTTCATGTTATTGCACCCGAACGACGATCCAGCAGATACAACACTACCGGCAATACAAGCAGTACCAGCGGCAACTGCGCCATCAGCCCGAACACGATGGCAATGGCCATCGGCTGCAACATGGCTCCGCCTTCGCCGAGCGCCAGCGCCAGCGGCATCAGTGCCAGAATCGCCGCCAGACTGGTCATGGCGATAGGGCGAAAACGATTGCGACCGGCCTGAATATAATCCTGCAAACGATGCATATCCGGCTGGCTGATGCGGCGAAATTCCGAGTAGTAGAAAATGGCTGTTTCGGTGACGATGCCAATGATCATGGTCAGCCCCATCATGGATGTGATGTTCAACTCGGTAGCGGTTAGCCGCAAGCCGAGAAAGACCATGCCCATGGCCAGCAGCGGTATGCTCAGGATGGCTAACGCCGCCCTGAAACGCTCATACAGAAACAGGAGCAGCACAAACACCAGTGCAATCGCAGCAGCAAAGACTTGCATCAGCCCGCGAAAAGCCTTCTGTTGCTCCAGATAAAGACCTCCGAGTTCGACTCGAACATTGGATGGAATGATGTTGGATGCCAGCAGCATTTTCACATCCGCCATCACCGAACCCATATCGCGCCCGCTGATACGACCTGTCACTGCCACCATGCGCTTGAGATTTTCTCGCGTGATCTGCGGTTGCCCGGTCAGTAATCGAACCGATGCAATGCGTTTAAGCGGTAACCAGTGACCATCGGGAGCTTGTAATGAGATCTTCTCAAGTTTAAGCATCGAGTCCCGATCTGCCGCAGGCGACCAGAGACGCACGCCAACCATCTTCTGACCTTTTTGAACACTGGTTGTGACATCACCTGCCAACATCGTGCCCATCTGGCGTGTGACGGCATCCGGGTTTAAGCCTTCCAGCGCCGCTTTGGCGCGATCCACTTTGATGACCAGTGCATCACCGGCAATCACAATACCATCACGCACATCCACCACGCCTTTAATACGAGCAACAGCTTCGGCCACTTTGGGTGCCAGTGTCATCAACTGCTGCTGATTATCACCATAGAGTTTGATTTCGACGGGTTGCGGCACGGCAGTCAAATCACCAATCAAATCCTCCATCAACAGTGCCAGATCAATATCCAGAGCCGGAACCTGCTGATGAATACGTTCTCGCACATCATCCATAATCGCTTCAATGCCCCGGCGCGGGAACCCCTTAAGACGAATAAAGAAATCCCCCTCATTGGCTTCGGTAATAAAACCGCCAAGGGCAGCGCCGGTTCGCCGCGACCAGGTATCCACTTCCGGAACCTGTTTCAGGATAGTCTCAACCTTTGAGATCAGACGATCCGTTTCACTCAGCGACATGCCCGGCGGAGCGATATAATCGAGCACAAATCCGCCTTCATCCATGCGCGGCATAAAGCCGCTGCCAACACCGCTATAACCAACGTAACCGGCTACGACCAGCGCCAGCACAACGGGTGCCAGTATGATCGGTCGATATAGCAAACCAGCCAGAGTGCGAGCATAGAGTTCGAGTGTTTTTTTCTGCCACGGGCCTTCATCCTCAGCCTCGGCATCCTGCTGGCGCAGCAGGTGGGCGGCCAGCAAGGGTACGACCAGCCAGGCAATGATAAAAGATACAATCAGGGAGCAGGCCATGGTGACCGATAACGCCTTGAAAAAAGCGCCGGTAACGCCACTCAGAAAGGCCAGAGGAAGAAAGATGATCGTGGTCACCATGGATGAACCGGCCAGCGGATGAAAGAAGTCAGCCGCAGCATGCATCACCGATTGTGAAAAACCGCTTTCAGTTTCGATGTGTCCAGTTTCAGCACCTTCAGTTTCAATACCTTCAGTCTCAACACAATCGGCCTCGGCGCGTTGGCGAATCTGGCGGATAATCTGTTCTATCATCACAATCACATCATCAATCACCAGCCCCACCGCTGCCGCCATGCCGCCGAGCGTCATGATATTAAAATTGAAATGAAACAGATCGAGCATCAGCACGGTGGTGGCGAATACCGCCGGTACGACCACGATCATGATCAGGGTAATGCGCAGATTGCGCAGAAAGGCGATCAGCACCAGTGCGGCCAGTACCACGCCGATCAGAATGGCATCACGCACACTTTTGGCCGACGCCAGAATCAGTTCACTCTGATCATACCAGCTGCGCACCTGTACATCCGCAGGCAACTTGTGCTGGATTGCAGCAAGGCGCGCTTTGACATCATCGGCAATCTGCACCGTGTTGCCGCCCGGTTGCTGATAGACCATGAACAGCACGGCACTCTTGCCATCTGCCGTTACTTTGATCCATTGCGGTTTTGTAGAACGTTTTACTGTGGCAACATCTTCGAGCTCCACAATACCGTTGACGCCATTTTTAAGTACGGTTCGCCTGATGGCGTCAAGGCTGTCAAAACGGGTATCGGCAACGGTCAAAAACAGTTTATACCTCTCTTCAATTTTACCGATAGTGGTCAGGATATTGCTGGCAGCCAGCGCTGACGCCACCTGTTGCAGGCTGACTCCGAAAGCGCGCAAACCATCAGCTAGAATTTCGACCCGGTACTCTTCCTGATTGCCGCCGAGCACCCCGACCCGCGCCACGCCATCCACGCTGGAAAGCAGCGGCACCAGTTGGTATAAAGCCAAATCGCGTAGTTTGACGGCAGAGACTCGATCCGAAGTCAGGCTGTAAGCGGTAACCGGAAACACAGTGGGATCCATGCGCCGCACGGTAAAATCACTACCGGTCGGGAACTGGGTCTGAATCTGGTTAAGTGCGGCAGCGACCTGTAAAAAGGCCGATACCATATCCGTATGCCAATCAAAATTTATCGAAATATCGGCGCTGCCACGGCTGCTGTTTGAGCGCAAACCAACCACGCCAGGCACCGAACGAACGGCCATTTCGGCCAATCGCGTCACCTGAATTTCCATCTGTTCAACAGGTCTGTCGCCTGAATTCAGCGTCACGACCACGCGCGGAAAAGTCACCTGCGGAAACAGACCGACAGGCATCTGAAACGCACGCACCGCACCCATGGCCGCCAGTATCAGCAACAGGGTTAACAACGAGCGCCGATGTCTGAGTATCCAGTTGGAGAAGCTCACGATAGTGGTTTCATGCCAATGGATTTCATGGCAATCATTTCACCCGCACAGCATCGCCGTCATGCAGCTCAGCCACGCCATCGATCACAATCACCTCTCCTTCTGCAATATCGCCCGTGATAACAGCATGTTCGCCCTGTTCCAGCAGGACATCAACCGGCACGCTGTAGGCGATCCCCTTATCGACGCGCATGAGCACCGTCTTGCCGCCCTGTTGCACCAGTGCGCTACGCGGAACCAGTAGCGCATGCGGAAAATCCCTGCCGGCAAGTTCAGCTGATACCGTCATGCCGGGCAGAAAAGGTATCGCCTGTTTACCGACCAGCCGCACCAGTACATCCACCAGCCGCGTCTGCGGATTGACCGCGTGAAGCACGCGGTCCACTGAAGCATGAATGATCGTGCCCGGAGCCGAAGCCGTGTGCAGCAACACCGTGTTGCCCGCCTTGATCCGACGGATATCTACAGGTTCCACGCCCAAAATCACTTTTAAACGATCCGGATGCCCCAACTGCATCAATGTGGTTCCCGCTGCCATGCGCTGCCCGGCCTGCACGGAAACCGATGCCACCACGGCATCGAAGGCTGCCCGAATAAGATGAATCGATTTGCCAAACCCCTTCTGCCGCAGCTGACGCAGCTGACGCAGTTGGCTGCGGGCATCGGCCAGCCGTTTCTGTGCGGCGGCCAGTTGGAATTTGGTGGCCAGTTGACCAGCCAGCATTTTTTTCGTGCGCGCCACTTCCGATTCCGCAAAGCTGACACCTGCCAGCGCCTGCTGATAGGCCGATGCAACGGAAGGATCAACCGCGATTTCGGCCAGCACCTGTCCTTTTTTTACCAGTTCGCCGGCCAGCAAGGGCAAGCGGATCACCTGCCCGCTATAAGCCAGGTTGATATTTTGCACCACGGCATCATCAAAACCGACACGGCCATAAACGTGTAACCATTCATGCACATTTTTCTGCGTTATTTTACTAATACTTACAGCATATTCCGGGCTCTCTTCAGATGCGGCGGCAGATGGCAAACAGGCCGGAAAAATCCAGCCGGACAGCATCAGCGCGATTAACGGCAGTGCGGACAACACTCTGCCGAGTGCTTTCCCGGCTCGGCTCATGGCTGATCTCCTGTACTTTTTATTGTCAGGGGCAAAGCACCCAGCACCGTATCGAGTGCGACAGCCTGCTCAAGCACAGCCTGCTCAAGCATCAATACTTTCATGTGCTGGGCAAAATGACTGTTTTGCAGGGTGGTAAAAGTCAGCATATCCATATTGCCGCCAGCAAGAGCCTTACCCATGCGCTGCATCATCTTATCCAGATCGGGCAGTTTCCCCTGCAATGCAGCCAACTCATCAAATGCCAGTTGCTGATCACTGATCAGCCTGTTTGCTTCGACCTCGGCGGCTGTCAGGCGATCATGATATTCCGCTTGCAAGCGGGAGCGCGTGGCTCGCGTCATGGCGATATTGCCCCGGTTGCCGTTCAATAGCGGCAGGTTCAGGTTAATGAATGGCCCCAGTGTCCAGATATTGCCGCTATCTCGCAGACTATTGGCGCCAATAGTGAAACCGGGAAACTGGGAGAGGACTTGTTCCCGTACTTTGGCTTCCTGTGCCTCATATCCCGTCTTTAATGCCAGCAAATCAGGACGCTTATGATCGATATTTTTAAGCATTGCCTGCAATGCCCTGCCTGGAACCGGCTGCATTATTAACGATGCCACTCCCTGCTCAGGCGGGCTTAGAGGAATTTTTATTTGGGGGGATAAACCTAATAATAGCGCCAGATTATGCATGGTGGCGCTATGCTGTCGTTTGACTTCAAACCACGCTGCTTCGGCATCCATCATTGAGGTGCGCGCTAATCCTTCTGCATCCAGCGTACTATTACCTTGAACCAGCGCATTTTGTTGTATCTGCCAATTGGTTTGCGTTTGCAAGAACCGGGTATGGGTGAGTTCGACCTGTTGGCCCTGAATCAGGGCGCGACGATACAGCATGCGCGCCTGCTGGATAATCTGCCACTCCTGCCACAGCACTTGCAGATATGTTGTCCGTGCCTGTTTGGTAGCAACACTCTGTCGTGCTCCGCGTGTGATCAACGATTGCAGATCAAAACCCAAACCGAATCCATAAGCCGTGACCGGCACCGGCACCGGCACCGGCACCGGATCGTTGCCGCGTGGAAAATCGGCGGACAGACTTAATTGCGGATCGGGCAACAGGCCGGCCTGAATAAGCTGCGCGCTCGCCTCCAGCCTTGTTGCCTGAACTGCGGCCAGATGCGGGCTGTTCAACACAGCCAGCTGCACAATCTCGGTTTCATTCAGTCCATCATCTGCTTTCACACTGCTGTTTCGCCATGCGTTGGGTAATTCCGTATGCTGTGAAATATCCATGCGCAGCTGTTCGATGGCGTCACTGAGCTTGACCGATGGCTCCAACGGCACTGCTTGATAGCTGGCGCAAGCGGCAATCAGTACAACAGGGAATGTACAGCCCCATATTCTCAATGGCTTGAGCCACTTGCAAAGCCCTGGGCGGATGAGTGGCTCATTCATACACTCTTTATCCATCTTGCTCCTTCTTTTTCGTAAAGCCCATCAATTCGTTTGAATTAGTCACTATTGGTTTGTAATAAAATGGTGAAACACGCTGAATAACCGGGTCGCCAGCCCGAACATGCGCCCAGACCATGCCAACATACCCAATCACATAGACCCACAGCAAGTTGGGTATCAATGCATGAACATCCATCAACAGTTCCGTTTCTTCGGGTATTACGACCAGACTGGTTTCGGGAAGACCAATCCAGATAGCCATCCCGCTTCCTGCCATTAGAATCATCACAAGCAACCCAAACATCTCAACAATAAGAGCCAGGCTGTTATCAGAGGCCGGCATATTAGCCTTGCCAGTGAATACAGCGGGAAAGCTCTTGATCAGCGCAAATGCTTCTCGCCACTGCCCGGGGTTCACAAGAACCCATATGCCGGAAGGCTGCTTCGCCCGGACAGGCATAGACCATATAAAATGGGCTGCGACGATCACCGCCACAATCAATCCACCCACTTCATGGACTTCCATGATGGTGTGGGCAAAAGCACTGCCCTTTTCATCCGGTGGCAACACAATCAGGCTGGTTGCCAACTGAAACAATGCCCCGACAGCAACGCCGGCATGAAGCCAGCGCACAAACAGTGGGTAGTCGTTTTCTGATTTGATCCTACATGCATATGGAACATCCATATAAACCGGACAAGGGGATTATTTTGCCTGTTCAACTTTATCTACAAAGTCCAGCAGTTTGCCGGCTATCTCTATAGTATGTTGCGGTTGCTGATCACCCTGCAATGTGCGAATGAGCTTATCGCCCTGAAGCACCAGTGATTTATTACGAAAGTCACTGGTCAGAAGAGCCTTGCGAATTCGCAACCATGTTTCTACCAGATCAGCATGGCGGGCAACCAGTAGCTGATTATTCGCGCCGGCATCCTCCATATTCAGTAACAGCAGCTCCCGACCGAGGTAATCCATCCATGCAATATCTCGCTGTCGAAGGGTTGGGTAGTTGGTAAACCGTATAATCGAGGCGCTTAATTGATTGGCGGCGATTGCCGTCCCAACCCATGCACTTTGCTTTAGATCTATTGTGATCACGCGTATCCATGAGTATGCCATGAGCAATTCACGTGAGCGGCGTTCATCAAAAGCGTGCCCAGCTAATCCGTGATGCAACTGATCAATGTTGTGTTGAATTTTTTTATACAGTTTTTGTGAACTGACTGCATCTTTTGCCAAGGCGGCATCGACCATGTCTTCTGCATCATCTTCCATGTTTGCAAGCGTTATTCTGATCTCATCTGAACTCTCATTTGCGGCGGCAGATAAAAAAGGCATGAGAACCATACAAACTAGTATTACTGAAATATAACGACATTGAACCGGCATCACATACATCCTGTATAAACGGAGGCCATTCTACCGCCATTACATTGCCGGAAGTTGCCCGCAACATGACCATTTGGTCATG
>JAJRTF010000035.1 GCA_021545585.1 Zetaproteobacteria bacterium | reverse complement strand
TCACATTGATCACACCGATCGCTATGGATAAGGAACTTCGTTTCGCTATCCGCGAAGGCGGTCGTACGGTCGGCGCTGGCGTCGTTACCGATATTACTAAGTAAAAGGGGTCATAAGTGGCAACTCAAAATATTCGTATTCGCCTTAAGGCCTTTGACCACCGTATTCTGGATAAGTCTGCAGCAGATATTGTTGCAACTGCCAAGCGTACCGGTGCTGAAGTTCGCGGGCCCATTCCGATTCCGACGAAGATCCGCAAGTTCTGCGTGATTCGCTCGCCGCACAAGTACAAGGATTCTCGCGAACAGTTCGAAATCCGTACGCATAAGCGTTTGCTCGATATCGACAAACCAACTCCGCAAACCGTAGATGCGCTGATGAAGCTTGATCTGCCGTCCGGCGTTGATGTCGAAATCAAGTTGTAAGGGAGATTGAGATGAGTGTTGGATTGATCGCCCGAAAAGCGGGCATGACACAGATCTTTACCGAAGACGGCTCTGCTGTACCGGTAACGGTTCTGAATGTTGAACCATGCAAGGTTATTGCACGCCGCACGGAAGAGAAAGATGGCTACAGTGCCGTGCAGGTTGGTTTTGGTGCTGCCAAACGTGTGACCAGCCGCGCCATGCAGGGTCACTTTGCCAAACAGGGTCAGGATGTAACTGCCGGTTTGAAGGAGTTCCGTGTCGCGACTGACGCCGAATATGAACTGGGTCAGGAGCTGACTGCTGCACAGTTTGAGGCGGGTCAGAAGCTGGATGTTTCCGGGACCTCCAAGGGTCGTGGTTTCGCCGGTGTAATGAAGCGTTATGACTTTGCCGGTGGCCGTGCTACCCATGGTGCCGAGAAAGTGCATCGTCAGATGGGTTCTACGGGTCAGTGCCAGTGGCCTGGTCGCGTATTCCCGGGTAAGAAGATGCCTGGTCATTATGGCAATGCACGCAGTACGACCCAGAATCTGGAAGTGGTACGCGTGGATGAAGAACAAAATCGTATTCTGGTTAAGGGTGCAGTGCCGGGTCCGCGTAACGGACTGGTTGAGCTGCGTCCGGCCGTAAAGGGAGTCTGAGATGGCGCAGATTACCATTGTTGATCAGAGCAATAAGGCTGTTGGCAAACGTGAGCTGAACCCGGCTGTGTTTGGTCTGGATACCGATGCCGGTTATGTGCATCGTGTTTATTCTGCACTGGCCTCCGCACAGCGTGCCGGTACACGCAACACCAAGGGTCGCAGCGAAGTTTCCGGCGGCGGCAAGAAGCCGTTCAAGCAGAAAGGAACCGGTCGCGCCCGTCAGGGTACAACCCGTGCCACGCAGATGCGTCACGGTGCAATTGCCCACGGCCCTACGCCGACTGATTACACCACACGCGTGAACAGGAAAGAACGCCGCAAGGCTCTTTGCATTGCCCTGTCTGATTGTGTTCGCGAAGGCAAGTTGACCGTGGTCAACAAGCTGGAGCTGAAAGATATCAAGACCAGGGCATTTGCTGATGTGCTGAGCTCGCTTGAGACAGCTTCCGGACTGATTGTGCTTGCCGAGGCAAACCGCGAAGTCGAAATGTCCGGCCGAAATATACCCAATACCAAGATTGTCCTGGACGGTCAGGTGAATCTGCATGACCTGCTGAAGAGCAAGAAAGTGATTCTGACTGAAGCCGCTGTCGATAAGCTTGAGGAGCGTCTGGCATGAGTGCGAATATCAATCATTTCAATATTTTGCGTCAGCCTGTAGTGACTGAGAAAAGCTATGCTGCAACCGGCGCAGCGAATCAATACACCTTCCGTGTCGATCGTGAAGCAACCAAGACCCAGGTGAAAGCTGCTATCGAAGCTATCTTCGAAGTGCAGGTGGATCGTGTTCAGGTCATTAACATGCCAAGCAAGCCGAAGCGTCGTGGCGCGAATACAGGAACCCGTTCCGGTTATCGCAAGGCTGTGGTGCGTTTGGCTGAAGGTCAGACTCTGGAAACGGTAGAAGAGGCATAAACGATGGCATTGAAGGCATTAAAACCAACCAGTAACGGTAACCGTGGCCGCGTCGGCGTGGTCAATGAAGGTCTGCACAAAGGTAAACCTGAGCGCAGCCTGACTGTTGGCCTGACCAAATCAGGCGGTCGTAATAACAATGGTCGTGTGACTTCCTTCCATCGCGGCGGTGGCCACAAGCGCCTGTATCGCATGGTTGATTTCAAGCGTGACAATTTCTCCGTTGCCGGTAAAGTTGCGCGCGTCGAATACGACCCTAACCGGACGGCTCACATCGCTTTGATTCATTACAGCGATGGCGACAAGCGCTACATCCTTGCACCTCAGGGCCTGCGCCCGGGTGATACAGTGATGTCAGGCCCCGATGCTGATATTCGCCCCGGCAATACCTTGCCGCTGGAGAAAATCCGTGTCGGTACATTGCTGCACAACATTGAATTGAAGCCTGGTAAGGGCGGACAGATTGCCCGCAGTGCCGGTGCTTCTATCCAGCTGATGGGTAAAGAAGGCGGCCGTGCCGTCCTCAAGATGCCTTCAGGCGAATTCCGCCGTGTCGACATTCGTTGTCTGGCAAGTATTGGTGTGATGGGTAATGCCGACCACTCCAACCGCAAGGTTGGCAAGGCTGGCCGCTCGCGCTGGCTGGGTATTCGTCCGAATGTTCGTGGTGTGGCCATGAACCCGGTTGACCATCCGCATGGTGGTGGTGAAGGACGTACATCCGGTGGTCGTCATCCGGTAACCCCGTGGGGTGTACCAACCAAGGGTCATAAGACCCGCCAGAAGAAAAAGGCGTCGAATCGTGACATTATTCGCCGCCGCAACCAGAAGTGAGGTAGGACATGGCTCGTTCATTAAAGAAAGGTCCTTACATTGAGGAACACCTGCAGAAAAAGGTTACAGCTACGCAGGCTGCTGAGAAGAAGAGTGTGATTAAAACATGGTCCCGCCGTTCCACGATTTCTCCGGAATTCGTCGGTTTGAACTTCGCGGTTCATAACGGTCACAAGTTTATCCCGGTGTTTGTCACCGAGAATATGGTCGGCCATAAGCTGGGTGAATTTTCACCGACCCGTACCTACTACGGTCACGGCGCTGACAGAAAGGCCAGGAGGTAAGCAGCATGTCTGAACAAGTTCGTGCACTTGCTAAAAATATGCGTATCAGCCCCCAGAAGGCTCGCTTGATGGCTGATGCCATCCGCGGTCTGGAAGTCGGCCGTGCTCTGGCAGTTCTGGCTTTATCGCCACAGAAGTCAGCGCGTTTGTATGAGAAGGTGCTGAAGTCTGCCATCGCCAATGCTGAGCAGAATCATGGTCTGGATGTGGATCAGCTGGTTGTATCTTCAGTGCAGGCCAATGCTGGCATGACGCTTAAGCGTTACCGTCCGAAAGGCATGGGTCGCATGCGTAAACGTTATCATCGCCACAGTCACTTAACCGTGTCTGTAAGCGAACGCGGTTAAAGGGGTTCTTGATATGGGACACAAAGTAAATCCGGTCGGCTTCCGAGTTGGAATCATCCGCAACTGGGATTCAGTCTGGTATGCAAACGATGCCGATTTCGGCAGCCAGCTGCGTGAAGACATCCAGCTGCGTAAGTTTGTTAAGGCTCGTCTGAAGCATGCGGGTGTATCCCGTATCATCATCGAACGCCCGGCCGATAAGATCAAGGTGACCGTTCATACCTCCCGCCCTGGTGTGGTGATTGGTAAGAAGGGTGCAGAGATTGATGCGGTTCGACGCGATCTGGTGCAGAAGTTTGGCAAGGAAGTACAGGTTTTCATCGTTGAGATCCGTCGTCCTGAGGCGGAAGCACAGCTGGTGGCCGAGAATATTGCATTTCAGCTTGAGCGCCGTGTGGCTTTCCGTCGCGCTATGAAGCGTGCTGTACAGAGCGCCATGCGTATGGGCGCCAAGGGTGTTCGTATCAATTGTGCCGGTCGTCTTGGCGGTGCTGAGATTGCTCGTACCGAATGGTATCGCGAAGGCCGTGTGCCACTGCATACCCTGCGTGCCGATGTTGATTACGGTTTTGCCGAAGCGCATACCACGTACGGTGTGATTGGCGTAAAAGTGTGGGTGTTCAATGGTGAGAAGCTGGGCGACAGCGACTCCGAGAACGCATAAAGGGGTTTTTAACCATGTTGCAACCAAAAAAGATTCGCTGGCGTAAGCATCACAAGGAGCTGGCCCGCATCCGAGGCAAGAGCCCGCGTGGCGCCAACCTGAACTTCGGTCAGTACGGCCTGAAGGCCATGGAGCCGGGTCGTATTACGGCACGTCAGATTGAAGCTGCACGTATTACCATTAACCGCCATGTGAAGCGTCAGGGACGCGTGTGGATTCGTATGTTTCCGGATCTGCCTGTATCCAAGAAGCCTGCTGAAGTGCGTATGGGTAAGGGTAAGGGTTCACCTGAATTCTGGGTGGCGGCAGTTCGTGCCGGTCGCATCCTGTATGAAATGGACGGTGTGAGTGAAGATCTGGCCCGTGAAGCACTGGCGCTCGCTGCAGCCAAGCTGCCGATCCGCACCAAGGTTGTGGTACGTGGAGTTGGACGATGAGTGATGTAAAGAAAGCAAAAGATTTGCGTGAGATGAAAGACGTGGAGCTGAACGCTCGCATGGATGAACTGGCTGCAGAGAATATGAAGTTGCGTTTTCAGAAGGCGACTATGCAGTTGAATAATACCGCCCGTGTTGGACAGGTTCGTCACGAAATCGCCCGCATCAAGACCATTCTGGCTGAGCGCGGCTGAGGAGATAGAGAGAGATGTCTGAAGCAACAAGTAACAAGCGCACCCTGGAAGGGGTGGTTGTAAGCAACAAGGGTGAGCAGACGATCGTGGTTGAGGTGGAACGCAAGTTCCTGCATCCGCGTTATCGCAAGACCATCCGTTCGCACAAGAAATATATGGCACATGATGTTGAGAATACCTGCAACATCGGTGACCGCGTTCGCATTGTCGAATCAGTTCCTATTTCCCGCCGTAAGCGCTGGGTCATGGAAGCTGTGCTGACTCGTGCTGAACAGCTGTAAGCGAGAGGTCCTGATATGATCCAGAATGAAACCGTACTCCAGGTCGCTGATAATTCAGGCGCCCGTCGGGTGAAATGCATCAAGGTGCTGGGCGGCTCCAAGCGCCGTTATGCCAGTGTTGGTGATGTGATTGTTGTGGCCGTCAAGGAAGCATTGCCGGGTGGCAAGGTGAAAAGAGGCGAAGTCCAGCGCGCTGTTGTCGTACGTACCGCCAAGGAATTTCGTCGTCAGGATGGCAGCTCCATCCGTTTCGATGAGAACGCCGCTGTTCTGCTGTCCAAACAGGACGAGCCGCTCGGAACCCGTATTTTCGGCCCTGTAACACGTGAACTCAGATCCAAGGGATATATGAAGATTATCTCTCTGGCTCCTGAAGTACTGTAAGCGGGCAAGTGAGGCGTATAGAGATGACGATGGTTAGAACCAGAATTCGCAGAGATGATGAAGTGATTGTTGTTGCCGGGCGCGACAAGGGAGCACGTGGCAAGGTTGTGCGCGTACTGCCACAGGACGGTGAAGTCCTGGTTGCCAAGGTGAACATGATCAAGCGTCATACCCGTCAGACCCAGAACAGTTCTGGCGGCATCATTGAGAAAGAAGCCCCGTTGGCCATTTCCAATGTGCAGTTTTTCTGCCCGAAATGTAAAGCCGGTGTTCGTCTGGGCAGCAAGCAGCTTGAAGACGGGCGCAAGGTTCGCACCTGCCGCAAATGCGGTGAAGTGCTGGATCGCTAGGAGATTTGACGATGGCTCGTTTGAAAGATATGTATAAAAAGACTGTAGCGCCGGCTCTGATCAAGGAGTTCGGTTACAAGAACCCGATGCAGACCCCGACAATCACCAAGATTGTGGTCAATATGGGTGTGGGCGAAGCTTCTCAGAGTTCCAAGCTGATTGAAGGCGCGCTGACGGATATGACCGCCATTACCGGTCAGAAGCCGGTGATTACCCGGGCTCGTAAATCCATCGCCAATTTCAAATTGCGCGAAGGTATGGCAGTGGGCTGCCGTGTGACCCTGCGCGGTGAGCGTATGTGGGAATTCATGGATCGTCTGGTGAACGTGGCTCTGCCCCGCATCCGTGACTTCAAGGGGGTTTCACCGAAGTCTTTTGACGGACGTGGAAACTTCACCCTGGGTTTGAAGGAACAGATTATTTTCCCGGAAATCGACTACGACAAGGTCGATAAGGTGCGCGGCATGGATATCACCATCTGCACCACCGCCGAGACCAATGATGAAGGCCGTGCGCTGCTTAAACAGTTCGCCATGCCTTTCCGTAGTTAAGAGGAGTATTAGATGGCTTCCAAAAGAATGATTGCAAAATGCAATCGCAAGCCAAAATTCAAAGTGCGCGCCTATACGCGTTGCCAGCTGTGTGGTCGTCCGCATTCGGTCTATCGCAAGCTCGGCATGTGCCGTATCTGTCTGCGTAAGCATGCCCTTGCCGGAGAAATCCCCGGCATGGTCAAGTCAAGCTGGTAAGGGGTAACACACCATGATGATGGATCGCATTGCCGATATGTTAACGCGCATTCGTAACGCGCAGACGGCGAAACTGGAAAAAATTGAACTGCCGGCCAGCAAGACGCTTGAGTCACTGGCTGAACTGCTGAAGGAAGAAGGCTATATTGCTGCCGTTAAAGGCTATAACCATAAGGGCCATCGTTTCCTGCGTCTGACCCTGCGTTATGACGATGAAGGCCAGGCAATTATTCAGGAGATTACGCGGATCTCCAAATCAGGCCGCCGGGTGTATGCCGGTGCCGATGAACTGCCACGCGTTAAGAATGGCTATGGCGTCGCCATCGTAAGTACGTCTAAAGGTATTATGACCGACAAGAAGGCACGCGAAGCCCATGTGGGCGGCGAAGTCCTCTGCACGGTCTTTTGAGGTAAGATATGTCACGTATTGGTAAACAACCGATTACGGTTCCCGCCGGTGTGGAAGTACGCATTGCTGCTGATTCCGTCACCGTTAAGGGATCCAAGGGCGAACTGGTTGCGCCGCTGTTTGCAGGCATCACCGTTGCTCAGGAAGGGGATAAGCTGAATGTAAGCTGTACCGATCTTGAGACCAAGAAGACCAAGTCCTTCTATGGCCTTGTTCGCGCCCTGCTGGCCAACAACGTTATAGGTGTCTCGACCGGCTTCCAGAAAGTGCTGGAGTTGCGTGGCGTGGGTTATCGCGCCCAGGCACAGGGCAAGAAGCTGAATCTTTCGCTGGGCTTTTCGCATCCGGTTGAATATGCACTGCCTGAAGGCGTGGATGCCAAGGTGGAGCAGAGCAAGATTATTATCAGCGGTTTTGATAAACAGAAGGTCGGCCAGGTCGCTGCCGAGATTCGTGCCTATCGTCCGCCTGAGCCATATAAGGGCAAGGGTGTGCGTTACGAAGGCGAACATGTTGCCATGAAGGAAGGCAAGAAGGCTTAACGGCCGGATTGCATAAGGACAGGAGTAGGGAATGGCTTTTAAACGTTATGAATCCAACAGTGCTATACGTCGCGCCCGTCGCGTTCGTGCACGTGTGAAGGCACAGAATCGTGTGCGCCTGAGCGTATTTCGTTCGGCGCGCCATGTGTATGCCCAACTGATTGATGATCAGAATGGTAAGACGCTTGTCACGGCATCCAGCCTCGAAGCTGCGATCAAAGATGGCGGCAATAAGGGTGGCGCTGAAGCTGTCGGCAAGTTGCTCGGTGAGCGCGCCGTTAAGGCCGGTGTAACCGAAGTCGCTTTCGATCGCGGCCGCTTCCCTTATCATGGTCGGGTTCAGGCCTTGGCTGAAGGCGCTCGCAGCGCCGGATTGAAGTTCTAGGAGACTATACAATGATCAATACTGACGAGCTGGAGCTGAACGAAAAGCTCATTCACATCAATCGTGTTGCCAAGACCACATCCGGTGGTCGTAACATGAGCTTTTCCGCCCTGATGGTTGTCGGAGATGGCAATGGTCATATCGGCTTTGGCCACGCGAAGGCCAAGGAAGTTCCGGAAGCGATCCGCAAGGCATCCGAAATCGCCAAGAAATCACTGATTTTTGTGCCGCGTAAGGATGGTACTATCCACTATCAGGTTGTGGGTCGTCAGGATGCCAGCCGTGTGATGCTGAAGCCTGCTTCCGAAGGTACCGGTGTGATTGCCTGTACTGCCGTGCGTGCTGTGCTTGATGCCGTGGGCGTGAAAGACATCCTGACCAAGTCACAGGGGTCGCGTAATTCACTGAATGTCGTGCGCGCCACGTTCAACGGCCTGAAGTCTCTGCAGAGTCCGGAACAGATTGCTGCCCGTCGCGGCAGATCCGCTTAACACAGCTAGGAGAGCATCATGGCTAAGAAGAACACTATTCAGATCCGCCAGATCAAGAGTGCTATCGGATATGATAAGAGCCAGGCAGCCACGCTGCGCGGCCTCGGTATCCGTCGTATGCATCAGGTGGTCGAACTGGAAGATACGCCTTCCATTCGTGGTATGGTGAACAAGATTTCACACCTTGTTCGTATTGAAACCGGAGAATAAAGATGAAGCTGAATGATATGAAAGCCACTGCAGGCTCCCGCAAGGATCGAAAACGCGTCGGTTGCGGTATTGGTTCGGGCAACGGCAAGACTGCAGGACGTGGTCACAAGGGTCAGAAATCCCGCACCGGCGGCAAGGTTGCACGCGGTTTCGAAGGCGGCCAGATGCCGCTGATTCGTCGCGTGCCCAAGCGCGGCTTTACATCCAAGGTCAACAATGACTTCCAGATTGTGAATCTGTCGCAGTTGAATGCTTTTGATGATGGCAGCACGGTTGATGCGGCTGCATTGTTTGAGGCTGGACTGGTGCGCAATGCTGTGGATCCGATCAAGGTACTGGCTACCGGTGATTTGAGTAAGAAGGTTGAACTTGCTGTTGATGCGGTTTCTGCCTCTGCGGCGAACAAGATTCAGGCTGCCGGCGCTAAGCTGAAGCTTATTTCGGCCGAGGCTTAAGATGGCCAAACAGGCGGGGAATATGGGTGGCCTGGGTGACATCGGAAAGATTCCGGAGCTGAAGAGCCGCATTCTCTTCACCCTGGGTATGTTGATTGTGTATCGCATTGGTGCACATATTCCGGTACCTGGCATTGATGCTGCCATATTGGCACAGTTCTTTAATCAGGCGCAGGGAAGCCTGCTGGGCATGTTTGACATGTTTTCCGGTGGTGCGCTATCCCGGCTGACCATTTTTGCACTGGGTATTATGCCCTATATCTCTGCGGCCATTATCATTCAGTTGATGACGGTTGTTTCCCCCAAACTTGAACAGCTCAAGAAAGAGGGTGAGGCAGGGCGCCGCAAGATTACTGAATACACCCGGTACGGCACGGTACTGCTGGCTGTATTCCAGGCTGTCGGCATGTCCATTGGTCTGGAGTCGTTCTCCGTAGGTGGACAGTCCGTTGTCATCGACCCGAGCCTTGGCTTCAAGGCTATGTGTGTGATTACGCTGGTTTCCGGCACGGTCTTCCTGATGTGGGTCGGTGAACAGATTACCGAACGCGGTATTGGTAACGGCATCTCGCTGATCATCTTTGCCGGTATTGCAGCGGGTCTTCCTGCTGCTGTCGGCGGCACGCTGGAGTTGGCGCGTACCGGTGAGTATACCCCGTTTACCGTGTTGCTTCTGTTTGCCATGGCACTGCTTGTTACCGGCGTTGTGGTCTGGTTCGAGCGCTCGCAGCGTCGTATCCCGATTCAGTATGCCAAGCGTCAGGTCGGTAATCGCCTGTATGGCGGCAAGGCCTCATTCCTGCCCCTGAAAGTGAATACCGCCGGTGTAATTCCGCCGATCTTCGCTTCATCCCTGATTCTGTTGCCAGCGACCTTTGCCCAGTTTACCAAGGGTGTTGAGGGCTTTACCTGGCTGGAAGATATCAGTGCGATTCTGTCACCGGGTGCATGGCTGTACATGGTCCTTTTCACTGCGCTGATTGTGTTCTTCTGCTTTTTCTATACAGCAATTGTATTCAACCCGAAAGACACGGCTGACAACCTGAAGAAGAACGGCGGTTTTATTCCGGGCATTCGCCCCGGGCAGAAGACAGCCGAGTACATTGATTCAGTGCTGACCCGTATCACGGTTGTGGGTGCGATCTATGTTTCGCTGGTTTGTCTGCTGCCGCAATGGCTGATTTCCGAGCTGTCCGTACCGTTTTATTTCGGTGGTACGTCTCTGCTGATTGTCGTGGTCGTCACCATGGACACCATGGGTCAGGTTCAGTCACATCTGCTTAGCCATCAGTACGAAGGCTTGATGAAGCAGGCCCGTCTTAAAACCCGCTGATGAACATTGTTCTGTTTGGCCCCCCGGGAGTAGGTAAAGGCACCCAGGGTGAACGGCTTGCCTCCGAGACGGGCGCCAGCCATCTGGCCATGGGCGATATCCTCCGTGCGGCGGTTCGCGATGAAACTGAGGCCGGCTTGCAGGCCAGGGCGTTTATGGATGCCGGCAAACTGGTGCCGGATGAAGTCGTCGTTGCCATGATTGAGGATAAGATTACCGGTGATGGCGGTTTTCTGCTTGATGGCTTTCCACGCAATGTGGCTCAGGCTGAGGCGCTTGAGGTGATGCTGGCCGGTCACGATATGACGATTGACCGGATTATCTTCATGGATGCACCGGAAAAGAACCTGATTGACAGGCTGAGCGGTCGTCTGATTTGCAGGGCTTGCGGTTTTGGATTTCATAGGCATTATTCGCCACCCCGTGAAACAGGGTGTTGCGACCGTTGCGGCGGTGAGTTGTACCAGCGAGAGGATGATCGCGAGGATGTGATTGCCAATCGCCTGCATGTTTATCAGGAGCAGACCCAGCCTTTGCTGGCCTACTACCAGGACAAACAGGGTTTTCGCAAGCTGGATGCTTCCGGGGAAATGGATGCGGTGTATGCCGCATTAACCAAGGCGGTTAAAGACTGAGGCATGGCAAAAGAAGATATTATTGAGATGTCCGGGGAAGTGGTTGAAAAGCTTCCCAATGCAATGTTCAAGGTCAAACTTGAAAACGAGCACGAACTTTTGTGCACGATTTCTGGAAAAATGCGTAAGTACTACATTCGTATTCTTCCTGGAGACAAGGTGACAGTGGAGATTTCTCCCTATGACCTTTCGCGCGGCCGTATCAGCTATCGCGAAAAATAACCGGTTTTCCGGTAAAAGTTGGTGGAGGTACAGACGTGAAAGTCCGTGCATCAGTGAAAAAAATGTGTAATAAGTGCCGTGTAATTCGCCGTAAGGGCGTTGTCCGCATTATTTGCGAGAACGCACGTCACAAACAGCGTCAGGGATAACAGGAGTTGCGCGATCTGGCGATTTTCGCTATGGTTCGCGCCCTTTTTTTAGGCCCTAAGGAGGCAGCAAGTGGCTCGTATAGCCGGTGTAAATATTCCGACTCAGAAACGCGTTGAAGTTGCGTTGACCTATATTTTTGGCATTGGTTTGTCTTCTTCTCAGAAGATTCTGGCCAAGGCAGGCGTCAATACAGAAACCCGTGTCAAGGATCTGAGTGAAGAAGAAGTGACCAAAATCCGCAGCGTAATCGGTGACGATTATGCGGTTGAAGGCGATTTGCGCCGTGAGGTCTCTCTGAACATCAAGCGTCTAACCGATCTGGGTTGTTATCGTGGCCTGCGCCACCGTAAAGGCCTGCCTCTGCGCGGTCAGCGTACCAAAACCAATGCCCGCACACGCAAGGGACCGCGTCGTGCCGTTGCCGGCAAGAAGAAGTAAGGGGATATAATCAATGGCTGCACCAAAAGCATCGGGTAAGAAGCGTACTCGCAAGAATATTGCAAACGCTGTTGCCCATATTAAAGCAACCTTTAACAACACCATTATTACATTCACCGACCAGGCCGGAAATGCTATTTCATGGGCCACTGCCGGTGCTTCCGGCTTTAAAGGTTCGCGTAAAAGCACCCCTTTCGCTGCACAGGTTGCGGCTGAGGAAGCTGCGCAGAAAGCCATGGATCATGGCGTGAAGAATTGCACCGTTCTCGTTCGCGGACCAGGTGGCGGCCGTGAGTCCGCTTTGCGCGCCATTGCTGCAGCTGGTATTAACGTCGTCTCGATTCGTGACGTCACCCCCATTCCGCACAACGGATGCCGCCCACCGAAGCGGCGCCGCGTTTAGGAGTTTAGAACATGGCTCGTTATATGGAAGCGAAATGCCGTCTGTGTCGGCGTGAAGGCGAAAAGCTTTATTTGAAGGGTGGCAAGTACTATTCCGACAAGTGCCCTATTGAGCGCCGTCCTTATGCGCCGGGTATGCATGGTCAGAACCGCCGTACCAAGGTGTCCGACTATGGTCTGCAGCTGCGTGAGAAGCAGAAGGTGAAGCGTACCTATGGTTTGCAGGAGAAGCAGTTCCGTCGCTATTTCAGCGATGCTGACCGCATGCCTGGCATTACCGGCCTTAACCTGCTGCAACTGCTTGAGTCCCGCCTGGACAATGTGATTTATCGCATGGGTCTGGCCAGTTCCCGTACCGAGGCACGCCAGATCGTTCGCCACAAACTGGTGAAGATGAATGATCACATCACCAACATCCCGTCAGCACTGGTACCGGTGGGTGCACGGCTGGAGCTGGTTGACGGTGCCAAGGAACATCTGCGCATCAATGCTTCTGTTGAAGCTGCAGGCACTCGTGGTACGGCTGAGTGGATGGATGTTGATTTGCCAAGCCGTCAGGGCGTATTCCGTGAACTGCCGGCACGTGATCAGCTGGATCCGGGTATCCGCGAGCAGTTGATTGTCGAACTTTATTCCAAGTAAAATACTGAGGTCTGTTTCATGTCGTTGATTACGCCACGTAATATCACTGTTGAAGAAACTGTTCCCGGCCGCGAAGCAAAGATTGTCTTCGAGCCGCTTGAGCGGGGCTATGGTACAACGATCGGTAACAGCCTGCGCCGCATGCTGCTTTCCTCTCTGCCCGGTTCTGCTGTAACCAGCATAAGCCTTGAAGGCGTTATGCATGAATACGATACCATCAAGGGCGTACGTGAAGATGTCATGGATATCATCCTCAGCCTGAAAGAGCTAGATATCCGTCAGGAATCCGACGATGACGCCAGCATTACACTTGATGTGAAGGGTCCCGCTGTCGTGACAGCTGCCGATATCAAATGCCCTGCAGGTGTGTTTGTGCTGAATCCTGAGCTTGTCCTTGCACATTTGAATGATGACGGAAAGCTGACGTTTGAAGCCAAGGTTCAGAAGGGTCGCGGTTATGATCCGGCCAGTGAACGTGAAATTGAAGACCGTGCCATTGGCGGCCTGCTGGTGGATGCTTCTTATTCGCCAGTCCGTAAGGTTGCTACCCGTGTTGAAGCGGCTCGTGTCGGTCAGAAGACCAACTATGACAAGCTGATTATGGAAATTGAGACCAATGGCTCTCTCTCTCCTGAAGAAGCGATCAATGCGGCCGCGAAGATTCTCGAGCGCCAGCTGGCTGTGTTTATCAATTTCGCTGATATCGATCTGGGCGAAGATGAAGAAGTTGCAGATAATGGTCTGGAAGAATTACTGGCTCAGCCGATTGAGCATCTTGACCTGTCCGTTCGCTCCATGAACTGCCTAAAGTCCGACGATGTGTTCCGCGTTGGTGATCTGGTTCAGCGCAGTGAGCAGGCAATGCTGCGTACGCCCAATTTTGGTCGCAAGTCGTTGAACGAGATCAAGGAAGTGCTTGAAAATATGGGCCTGGAACTCGGTATGCAGATTGAGAACTGGCCGCCACAGGAATCTGAAGACTCGCTGGAAGGCTGAGTCGGTATTATAGAAGAGGATACAAAAGATGAGACACCGTAAACATCATGGTTCCCTGGGGCTGGTAAGTGGCCACCGACGTGCATTGATGGCTAATCTGGCCAGCGCATTGCTGACCCACGGCCGTATTGAGACGACTGAGGCCAAGGCCCGTGCTGTGCGTCCGTATGTTGAAAAGCTGATTACTCTGGGTAAGCGCGGTGATTTGCATGCTCGTCGTCAGGCTCTGGCCAAATTGCGCCATCGCCCGATTGTTGACCTGCTGTTTTCCGATGTGGCATCTGCTGCTGCTGATCGTAACGGTGGCTACACCCGCATGATCAAGACTGGTTTCCGTGCCGGTGATGCGGCGCCCATGGCTATCGTTGAGCTGGTTCAGGAAAAGGTTGTAGCCAAGAAGAAGGCCAAGCCTGTCAAGAAGGCAGTGCCTGCAGCGAAAGCTGAAGCAAAGAAAGAAGCCAAGGATGAGGCTGCAGAAGAAGCCGTTGAAGCGGCTTCGACTGAAGCTGAGGAAGCCAAGGTCGAAGAAGCAAGCGAAGCAGCAGTTGAGGAAGATAAAGAAGCCAAAGACTGATCCTTCGGATTTGAAATTCAAAAGGCCCTACATTGTCAGGGTCTTTTTTTATGCCGGAAGTACGGTGGTTGAGCTTTTCCACCAAACCAGAAGCATTTTTCAAAGCTGATGCTATCAGGGACCCGGATTGATTATTTAGCGAATGGAAAACCTTTCAAAATGCTCGGGCTTGGCTACGGATATAAAACTGATGTCATCGACTTGTGCCCAGCCCGGTCCGTGACTCAACCATGTTTTCATGGCATTGACTTTTTCTGCTGTGCCGCAAATACAGGTTTCGACGCTGCCGTCGGGGCAATTGCGGACCCAGCCCCGCAGTCCGAGTCGTTGAGCTTCAGTCCGGGTGTGGTAGCGAAAGCCGACACCCTGCACGCGGCCTCGAATTGATGCGATGAGACACATTTCATTCACATCGTATCCGGTGTCAGAACGGTATCGCTGATGGTCTCGGAGGGCTCAGGGTAATCGGTGGAGAAATGCAGACCTCTGGATTCATGGCGTTGCAAGGCGCTCTGGACCATCAGCTCGGCTACCAGCTCCAGATTACGCAATTCAATTAGATCCTGGGTTACCGGATGCTTCCAATAGTAGGCCGAAATCTCTTCCTGGATGACGCGCAGACGCCGCCGGGCCCGACGCAGACGCTCGTTGGAGCGCACAATGCCGACGTAATGCGACATAATGGCGCGAATTTCATCCCAGTTCTGTTTGATCTGGATACGTTCGGACTCCGGCACAATGCCGCTGTCGTCCCAGGCTGGAACCTGCGCTACCGTTAATGATGGCTGTGTCAGGATATCCGCAGCGCAGAGGTCGGCCATGACCAGACATTCCAGCAATGAATTGCTGGCCAGACGATTGGCCCCATGCAGCCCGGTACAGGCCGTTTCACCAATCGCATAAAGCCCGGCGACCGATGTTCTGCCGCTGACATCGGTTTGTACGCCGCCGCATATATAGTGAGCAGCGGGTACGATCGGGATCGGCTCGGCCACCATGTCCAGCCCCAGCTGCAGGAGCCGTTCATGGATATTCGGAAACTGTCGCTGGATGGATTCCCTGCCGATCGGGCGGGCATCCAGATACATGCAGTCCTCGCCCCGCTTTTTCATTTCATGGTCAATGGCGCGGGCAACAATATCGCGTGGCGCCAGCTCCCCCCGTTCATCGTAATTGAACATGAACCGCTGGCCGGCCTTATTGATTAGCAGAGCGCCTTCACCGCGCAGGGCCTCACTGAGCAACATATTCGAGCCACGTGGATGGAACAGGCAGGTGGGATGAAACTGCATGAACTCCAGATTCATGATCGAACAGCCGGCCCGCCATGCCATGGCAATGCCGTCTCCGGATGCCGCATGTGGATTGGAGGTGTACATATACACCTTGCCGGCACCGCCGGTGGCCAGCACGGTATGCCTGGCGCTGATGGTCAGCACCTTTTCCTCGGGTGAGAGCACATAGGCGCCATAACAGCGACGCTGGCCGGAAGCCTTGCCTGGCTCTGGCAGGCAGATCAGGTCGATGGCGGCATGGTCTTCCAGACGCTGGATTTGCGGCTGTGGGGCAATCTGGGCCAGCAATGCCTCGCCGATAGCGCGACCGCTGGCATCCTGAACATGGGCGATACGCCGGTGGCTGTGGCCGCCTTCGCGGGTGAGGTGAAGCTGGCCGTCATCGACATCGAAGCCGGTACCGATTTCGATCAGCTCATGGATGATTCTGTCGCCCTGACTGACGATGCTGCGTACCACATCTTCATGGCATAACCCGGCACCGGCCTCGAGCGTATCCCGCACATGCGATTCGATGGAGTCGTGATCGGAAATGACACTGGCGATGCCGCCCTGGGCATACCAGGTACTTGAATCCTGAAAGCGCCCCTTATTGACCAGCAGGACGCGACCATGGGGCGCCAGACGTGCTGCGGTCAGCAGCCCGGAGGCGCCGCTGCCAATGATGAGAAAATCCGTTTCCATACGTGAACGCTGATTCAATGTTTATCCTCGGAATGGTGTGCGAGCAGTACCAGCCTATGCAGGGCTTGCCGGTGCGGCAAGGGTTTGGGTGTTGATGCAGGATGTACTGTTTACGCTAGACTGGTCGAAACGGGCAGACTACGTGTAAGCTTCGCTTTTATCCGTCGACAGGACGATAAGCGAGAATGTATTCGGAGTATGTGTGGAACAGAAGGTCACCGTCATTGCACTGGAAGGGCAACAGGCGCTTGTTGAGGCAAGGCGAGCCAGTGCCTGCGGCGATTGTGCCGGCAAGGCATCATGCAGCACCATGG
Organism: Zetaproteobacteria bacterium; assembly: GCA_021545585.1. GTDB lineage: Bacteria > Pseudomonadota > Zetaproteobacteria > Mariprofundales > Mariprofundaceae > JAJRVH01. Next base: position 5,252 of record JAJRTF010000035.1, on the reverse strand, counting down.
GTTCGTGGTCGGACAGGTTTGCACGCCTGCGGGTGACCAACAGCGTGCATGCCAGAGTTGGCGATGAGGTGCTGCTTGATGTTCCCGACAGCATGCTGCTGAAAGTCGCTTTCAGGCTGTATGCTGTTCCGATGATCTCTTTTGTCATGCTGGGGCTCGTGGTGAGGGTGCTGGCCGTTCAGGCGGACTGGCCGTTACCTGAGGTATGGGCCGCGGCAGGAGGTGTGGCCGGCGTACTGGCTACTTATGCATGGATGCTGCATCAGGGGCGCTATCAGACGGTTGCTCTGGATGCTCGGATGGTGCGTATCATACACTCGGCATCATCCATTTCGATCCGGTCTGTTTAAGCTATGCAATAGAAACTTCATCTTTTTTTCATCTGGTGGATTTAAAAAGTGGGCTGGATTTCAGCTGATATCATAAAGGAGTATACATTGAACTATCTAAACCGATATATCCCGCTGTTACTGGTCATGCTGGCCTTTGCTGTGCCGGCACATGCGATGCCCGACAGCTTCGCCGATCTGGCCGCCAAACAGGCCGATTCTGTTGTCAATATCAGTACCACCAAGATGGTTCGCGGACAGAGGCCACAGGGCTTTGGCTTCCCGCCGGGATCTCCGTTCGAGGATTTCTTTCAGGATTTCTTCCAGAACATGCCACCTCAGGAAAGGCATGCTCTGGGTACCGGTTTTATCATTTCTTCCGATGGCTATATTGTGACCAATAACCATGTCGTGGACAGTGCTGATGAGGTTCTGGTCAAGATGCGTAATGGCAAGGAATATGAGGCCAAGGTCATCGGGGTTGATCCCAAGCTCGATATCGGTTTGCTCAAGGTGGATGCCAAGGGTCTGAAGGCCGTCAAAATGGCTGATTCGGATAAGCTTCGCGTTGGCGACTGGGTCGTGGCGATTGGTAATCCGTTTGGTCTTGAACAGACAGTGACGGCCGGCATTGTGTCGGCCAAGGGGCGAGTGATCGGTTCCGGCCCGTACGATGATTTTATCCAGACTGATGCGGCCATTAATCCGGGCAATTCCGGCGGTCCTTTATTCAACAGCAGGGGAGAGGTGGTTGGCATCAATACGGCGATTTATTCCCGTAGTGGCGGCAACAACGGTATCGGCTTTGCGATCCCGATTAATCTGGCCCGATCCGTTCTGGATGATTTGCGCGAGACCGGACATGTCACACGGGCACGACTGGGTGTGCATATCTCGGATGTGGATAAAGCCACTCAGGAAGCATTGGGTCTGAAAACCCGTGAAGGTGCTCTGGTGCCGCAGGTTGAGGCCGGATCTGCTGCCGATAAGGCAGGCATACGCGCCGGTGATGTGATTGTTTCCCTGGACGGCGTGGCCATTCACAAGGCCCATGACCTTCCCATTCGTGTGGCCCGCCATGCGCCGGGTGATAAGGTGAAGGTTGGTATTATTCGCGATGGCAAGCCTAGGACGATCACCGTCAAGGTTGAAGCCATGCCGGAAGAAAATCTGGCTGGCAATGGCACATCAAATGCAGGACGCAGCAAGGTTCGTCTGGGCATTGTCGGCGAAGACCTTACTCCTGAACTGGCCCGTTCTCTGGAGGCGCGATCCAGGTACGGCGTGGCGGTGAAGCAGGTCATGCGCGGCTCTCCTGCGGCCCGGGCCGGTATCCAGCGCGGTGATGTGATTTACAGGATCAATGGTGAAACGGTGAAGAACCGGCGCGCTATGACCAAGCTGATCAATACGATGAAACCTGGAGATGTTTTGCGTGTGATGCTGGACCGGCATGGCGATCAGGTGTTTGCGCTGATCAAACTGCCCAAGAGCGAGAAATAGCGGTGACATTGCCACATATTCAGGTGATGAGTCGTCGTCAGTGCTGTCTGTGCGATGATGTAAAAGCCGTGGTTGAGGCTTTGAGCGAGGTGGGATGCTGCAGCTGGGAAGTGGTGGATGTGGACCGCGACAAGGGCCTGATGGTTCGCTATGGCCTGGATGTGCCAGTCGTACTGGTTAATGGGAAGGAGGCGTTCAGACACCGGGTAAGTGAGGCCGAGTTGAAAGACTTCCTGCAACGGGTTGCCGGAGGAGTTACAGCATGAACTATCGTTTTCCGCTTGCCATACTGGTGTTGCTTGGCCTGGGCACAGGTCTGTATGTCAGTCTGCCGGAAGCCCCTGCCCGGGTAAAAGAGGGCAGCCCCAGTGTGGATTTTTCCCTGCCGGATTTGAAAGGAGCCATGCATGGCCTGCCCAGGGGTGAAGTGACATTGCTTAATTTCTGGGCCACATGGTGTCCGCCCTGTCGCAAGGAGATGCCGTCCATGGTTGAGCTACACAACAAGCTGGCCACCAGAGGCCTGAGAATTGTCGCGGTATCGGTGGATAAAAAGAAATCCGATCTGGCCGGTTTTGTGCGTGAGTTTCAGCTTCCGTTTCAGGTGTTGCACGATGCCGATAGTTCGGTATCCCGCCGTTATGGTGTTTTCCGCTATCCGGAAACCTTCCTGATTGATCGACAGGGTAAGATTCGTCAGCATCTGGTGGGGGGCGTGGACTGGATGTCCAGGTCCGTGCTGGAGACTGTGGAGGGGATGCTGAATGAGCCGGCCAACGGGCAGCAGGGATGATCCTGATACGTTAACTGACAGGACATCTCTCAGCCAGGAGATCGAATCGCTGCGTGCCGAGTTGCGCCAGCACAATTACCGCTACTATATACTCGATGATCCGGCCATTCCGGATTCAGAATATGATCAATTGTTGCGCCGGCTTGAAACACTGGAACAGCAGCTGGGCGAAGCGGTTCCTGATGATTCGCCGACCCGCCTGGTTGGCGCACCGCCCGGCCACACCTTTGCTGAACGCAAGCATGGTGAAGCGTTGCTGTCACTGGCGAATGCTTTCAATGAGGATGAGGTGGAGGCGTTTGATCGCCGTATTCGCGACATTCTTGGCGATGTTGATTTCAGTTATATTGTCGAACCGAAGATTGACGGCCTTGCCGTCAATCTTCGCTATGAGAATGGCACACTGAGCGTCGCGGCAACGCGCGGTGATGGTCGTGTGGGCGAGGATGTGACAGACAACATACGTACCATTGCAGACATTCCATGGCGGCTGGCACAGATCGATGGTGTGTCCTTGCCCGAGGTGCTGGAGGTGCGCGGTGAGGTGTATATGTCCAAAGAGGCATTTGCGGCACTGAACGAGCGTCAGCAAGAGGCCGGTGACAAACCCTTTGCCAATCCCCGCAATGCTGCTGCCGGTTCACTGCGCCAACTGGATGCTCGAGTGACGCGTTCTCGACGCCTCAACTTTTTTGCCTATGGCGTAGGCCTGGGGGGTGAGAACTTGTCCACAGGTCAGCTCAAGCTTCTCCATGCCCTGTATGGTTTGGGTTTTGCGATTCAACAGCTTGAGCAGGCCACCTCGGTGAATCAGCTGTTTGAACATTATCGGGCATGGCAGGAAAAGCGCCCTGAATTGCCCTATGAGATTGACGGTGTGGTCTACAAGGTGGATGACTTTGCCCTGCAACAGCGATTGGGCGCGGTTGCGCGTTCACCGCGTTGGGCTATAGCACACAAATTTCCGGCTGAGGAAGTGGTAACCACTGTCAAACACATCCTTTGGCAGGTCGGCCGTACCGGTGTGATTACCCCGGTGGCTGACATGCAGCCGGTAGCGGTTGGCGGTGTGATGGTGTCCCGCGCAACATTGCATAATGCTGAAGAGCTGGCTCGCAAGCAGGTTTATGAAGGCTGCCGGGTACTGGTGCGCCGTGCCGGCGATGTGATTCCAGAAGTACTCAGGGCGATCGATATTGAAGCGGGTTATTCACCCCCCGAGACCCCGCAGGCCTGCCCGGTGTGTGGTGCTGCCGTATTCAGGCTGCAAGACGAAGTGGCGATTCGCTGCAGTGGAGGCCTGTCCTGCCCGGCCCAGTTGAAGGAACGCCTGCGTCATTTCGTTTCGCGTGGCGCGATGGATATTGAGGGTATGGGTGAAAAGCTGATTGCCAGACTCGTCGATGAAGGGTTGCTGCGCAGTATAGCCGGTATTTATGAGCTTGATTACACGCAAATGCTTGACTGGCCCGGTATGGGTGAGAAAAAGGTGAACAATCTGTACGCAGCTCTGGATGCAAGCCACAGGCGGACACTTGCCCGCTTTTTGTTTGCGCTTGGTGTTCGGCATGTCGGCCAGGCGACTGCGGCATCGCTGGCGCAGCATTTCGGCACATTATCTGCTCTTGCCGAGGCCGATGCAGAGGCGTTGATCGCCGTGCCTGATATCGGGCCTGAGGTGGCAGCCAGTATCCGCAGTTTTTTTTCCGAAGCTCATAATATTGAGGTGCTGGAACGCCTGTTTGCTGCCGGGGTCATGCCCCTGGAGGTTGAGCAGGTTGCCAGTGACCATGTCTTGCATGGCAAGACGGTGGTGTTGACCGGCAGTTTTGAGCATATCCCGCGGCGTGTGGCGCAGGAGAAACTGCGGCAGCTCGGTGCCAGGCCTGTCGGCTCGGTATCGGCCAAAACAGATATCGCCATTGCCGGAGAAAAAGCCGGCTCTAAATTAAGCAAAGCGCGAGAACTGGGTATTGATGTGGTGGATGAGGCGAAGTTGCTGGAGTGGCTGGGGCTGAGCGATAGCTGAGTCCGGCTTAGGGAGCTGCCTCAGAATGATCAGGGGCTATGACTGAGCAGCTGCTCCAGATGCTGTTCTTCCAGCAGCTCATCAAGCATGACTCCCGCCCAGGCCGTTTCTCCGTCATTGTCCTGCACCCAGACGATCGTGCCCCTGCCAAAATCCAGCGTGGTGTCCGAATCGGCGGGCTTCGTATAAATATGGATACGCTGACCGATTTCCAGTGTCACAGGGCGTTGACATAAAAAGCTCAGTCCTCCGCCTGAAATGTCGCGGCAGGGGCATTGCAGTGTCGATTCGCTGCCATCGATACCTTCGAAGGGAGGTCCTGGAAGGCACGCCATCTATCGTGATCATGAGTTTCTCACCGCACTGAAACGGATATGGTTTGCCAGCGACCAGATGTGTTCAAAGAAGCTGGTGGGAGTCATCAGACTGTGGCTGCTGTTCTACGGCAAGAGATATGGACCACTGAATCAGGAAACGCGAAAGAGGCTGCTGACCATCAGCGCCGCCAGCATGGATCGTGCGCTGCACCCCGTGCGTGTCCAAATGCATAAAGGGCGCTGCATGACACGGCCGGGAACACTGCTGCGCAATCAGATCC
>JAJRTF010000034.1 GCA_021545585.1 Zetaproteobacteria bacterium | reverse complement strand
TCCGAACGGAGCGGGCAAGAGTACGCTGATTAATATTCTGGCCGATACCGTGCGTGCCAGCAGCGGGGCTGTCAGCCTGTTTGGCCGTGATCTGTTCACACAGCGCAGCTGGTGCAAGCGACAGATCGGCGTGGTGCCGCAGGAAGTGGCTTTCGATCCCTTTTTCACGCCGCGTGAAGTTCTGGCTTTCACATCCGGCTTGTTCGGCTGTAAAGCGGATTATGCATGGATCGATGAACTGCTGCGGCGGCTGGAGCTGATCGATCATTCGGTGAAGAATACACGTCAGCTTTCCGGCGGCATGCGGCGGCGTTTGCTGGTGGCGCAGGCGCTGGTACACAAGCCGAAACTGGTGATTCTGGATGAACCGACCGCCGGTGTGGATGTCGAATTGCGCCGTCGTTTATGGGATTTTATGCGCGAGTTGAATGCTTCCGGTACCACGATCCTTCTGACCACACACTATCTGGATGAGGCCGAGGAACTCTGCGACCATGTCGCAATTATCGATCGTGGCCGGCTACTGACAGCGCGCCCGATGCAGGAAATGATGGGCGAGATTGCCTCATCCTACCTCTGGTTCAACTATGGCAGAAAACTGGATATGACGGTTGAGGCTGTTAAAACACTGGCCGAGTTCGAGCCGCGACTGACCGATGAAGGTATCTGTCTGAAACTGGGCATGCTTGAGGACGGTTCGACATTTCACAAAGCCTATCAGGCAGCTGTAGCCTGTTTCGGGGCTCCGCGCGATGCCGGATTGCGCCGTGAGGATCTGGAGGATGTATTTCTGCGTCTGACCGGTAAACCGATGGTGGAAGAACAGGCCGATGGGTAAAGTCCCGATGGAGAAACGCATGCAGCCGATGAATCTGCTTGGCACCTGGACGCTGTTTCTGCGTGAGATCCGCCGTTTTCTGAAGGTGAAGATGCAGACGATCGTCACACCTGCACTGACGGCCATGCTGTATCTGATTATTTTCCGTTATGCCATGGGAGATCGGCAGGTGCCCGGCATGGACGTGGATTATTTCACCTTCCTGGTACCGGGGCTGGCGATGATGGCCATGCTGCAGAATGCCTTTGCCAATACTTCGAGTTCGATGATTATGGGCAAGGTCATGGGCATGCATATCTATTTGTTGATGGCGCCGTTATCGGCTATCGAAGTAGTGACGGCTTTTCTGGCTGCTGCGGTGGTGCGGGCGGTAGTGGTGGCGGTTGCTTTTCTCGGTATTCTGATGCCTTTTGTTGATCTCTCATTATTGCATCCGGGCATGATTTTATTCTATGGCATATGCGGCAGCATCATTATGGGCGGGCTGGGTCTGATTGGCGGGATGTGGGCCAGGGATTTCGATAATGTTGCCATGGTAACCAATTTTATCATCCTGCCGCTGACCTTTCTTTCCGGTGTGTTCTATTCGGTCAAACAGCTGCCTGAACTCTGGCAGCAGTTGAATCACGCCAATCCGTTTTTTTACCTGATTGACGGTTTCCGCTACGGTTTTCTCGGAACGGGCGATACCGACCCCTATGCTTCCATCGTGGTGGTTCTGGCTACAGTGCTGGTCACGATTATCACCTGTTGGGCCTTATGGCGCAGCGGCTGGCGCATGAAGGAATGAAGCAAGCGATTTAAAGCAACGGGTGTTGCTTTAAATCGCGCGATAGTGAGAAAAGAAACAAGCAATGGGTGTTGCTTGAAATCGTGCGATAGTCAGAAAAGAAACAGGCAACGGGTGTTGCTTGAAATCGCGCGATAGTCAGAAAAGAAACAGGCAACGCCCGTTGCCTGTGTGGCAGGATAGTTGGTAGTGAGGTAACAATGGCACAATCATCAAAAAGCAGGGCGGCACGAAAAACTTCGGCATGGTTTCAGCGCCATGCCAATGATCCGCATGTGAAACGGGCCCGCAAAGAGGGGAAGCGTTCGCGTGCTGCGTTCAAACTGACTGAAATTCTCGACCAGCATGCCCTGGTCATCAAAAAAAATGCCGTCATTGTTGATCTTGGCTGTGCGCCGGGTTCCTGGAGTGTGGAGCTGGCCAAACGGGTGGGGCCGGATGGTCTGGTGATCGGTATCGATTTGTTGCCGCTGGAACCGATTACCGGTGTCACACTGATACAGGCGGATTTTGATTCGCCCGAAGGTCAGCAAAAACTGGCCGAAGCCCTGCAGGGCAGAGCCGTGGATCTGGTGGTTTCCGATATGGCTCCGGAGATGAGCGGCAACAAACTGGTCGATCAGATGCGCATGATCGGCCTGAATGAGATGACGCTACATTTCGCCCGTCAGTATCTGCGCAACGGTGGCGATATCCTGATGAAGACATTCATGGGTGAAGGTTATGATGTCTTCCGTCGCGATTTCGGCAGTTCGTTTCAGAAAATCAAAAACATCAAACCGGCTGCCAGCCGCAAATCATCATCGGAGTTCTTTTTGCTGGGTAAATCATTCCATCAGTGATGCAGCCAACCTGATATTCAAATATGGCGCGAAAATCTTGCCCGCGAATGCTTTGGCGAGTTGCTGCAAGGAAGCTGGATCAACTCGATTCAGTGCTGATTTTTGGCTCAATATGCAAATGCCCTGGGAACTTTCTAAAGAAAAAAACACAGAGGAAAGAGAGCTGGATTCAATTCAGGGTTATCAGCAGATGCATAGAAC
>JAJRTF010000002.1 GCA_021545585.1 Zetaproteobacteria bacterium | reverse complement strand
GTGTTTATTTTATTGGATAATGCTGCTGATGCAGGAGCAACGCAGGTGCAAATTGAATTGTCACAGCATCAAGGCCGCGCTGCTGTTACGGTATCTGATAACGGAACCGGTTTTATCGCTCCTTTACTGGGCCGGCTTGGCAATGAAGCTCTCACAACCAAGGCGCATGGCAAAGGTCTGGGGCTATATTTGGTGCGTTTTGTGATGGAGCAGATGCAGGGCGGGGTTCATTTCACCAATCAGCCACAGGGCGGTGCGCAGGTGATCCTGCAATGGCCCGCTGGCATACATGATCAGGACACAAAATCAGGAGCAGGCCCATGAAAAATATTATGTTACTGGTGGATGATGATGCCTCATTTTGCCATGTGTTGGCGCAGAGCTTGCAGCGCCGGGGCATCGATAGCATCCCGGCCCATTCGGCGGAAGAAGCCATGAGCCTGATTGAGCAGGTGCAGTTCACCCATGCGGTGATTGACCTGAATCTGGGAACCGGCGATTCGGGGCTGTGCGTATTACGCTATCTGGCAGAAGCGCAACCGATGTGCGAGTCCATCATGCTGACCGGCTTTGCCAGCATTGCCACCGCCGTGGAAGCTACCAAAAGCGGCGCAGTTCAATATCTGCCCAAACCGGCCACAGTGGATGAAATCCTGACCGCATTCAACCACCATCTCGGCGCTTCCGACCCGTCCATCCCGAATCAGTCACCCAGCCCCAAACGGCTGGAGTGGGAGTATATCCAGCGCACGCTGTTAAAAAACCGGGGCAATATATCGGCCACCGCCAAAGAACTGGGCATGCATCGACGCACCCTGCAACGCAAGCTGGCCAAGCACCCGCCTGGCCGGTGATGTCAATACAGCTAATTTGACAGTACGCACTAAAGCTTTCCACCTTGTTGCCCATGATGGGCCGGGTGCAACTTAAAACAGGAAAGATTGCAACCCGACCCGAGTGAAATCCTACCATGCAAAGGCGCAGTGGGGCATGCGGCATATTGTCGCAGCAGTGTCCTTGGGGGCATAGACGGCTGTTGACTGAACACAGTCATTGCGCCCCCATCAGTTTGTTGTTTGCTGGATAAGCAATCGAAGCATCTCATTCATGGCTGGCGATGACCAGTCCCTCTCACCGATCATGCGGCCAATGATTTCACCGTTTCGGCCAATCAGATAACTCGTCGGCAAGCCCCGTACGGCATAGCGATTGCGAACGGCGCCATCCGGATCGAGCAGCGTGTGAAAATGCGGCGTCACCTCATCTATAAATGTTTTCACTGTGTCTTGATTGCCGCGATCCACATTGACGCAGAGGATACGAAAATCATCGATGCCACTCTTTTCAAGCGCATGCAATAACGGCATTTCATGGCGGCACGGCACGCACCATGTCGCCCAGAAGTGCAGCAATATCACCTTGCCACGAAAATCCGCTAATGAAACCTCTCCTCCCCCCAGCTTTTGCAAGGTAAATTCCGGTGCCGGCTTTCTCTGCTTCGGCAGCTGCACACCAAAATCCAGCATCATTTGTTCTGCTGTAGCCGGTTCGGCCGGTGCTTCAAAAGCACCGGCCGATACCAGCAGACCAACCATCAAGAGCAGCCTAACGTGCATGATGCTTCAGATAAGCGGCAATCTGTTGCCATTCCTCATCGGGTATCGACATATCCCTATCATCCATGCGTTGCTTCATCACATGCAGCATGGACCGCCAATGTGGCCAATCCAATCGCTTGGGGTGAGGCAGGCTGTGGCAAATGCTGCAACGCTGTGCAAACAGCTGCGCCGATGCTGAACCTGCGTCCGGAATTTCCGTTGCCCATGCAGGTGAAGTAAATACCAGACATAAAACAGTTATTAAAACTCTCATCATAACCCCCTAAAATCCAAGTGCAGCATCTGCTGGCGAATGTTGATTTGACAGTGCGCGAATACTCTTGCTGGTTGGTATCTCCATATACCAGGTCAACATCACACCGAACTGATCTTTCAATTGCACGCCGTTCAGACGTTGATAGACAGGCAGCTTGACGACCAGGTCGATGATATGCAGCGGCGCAGGTTGCCATTGTAACCCCACCGAAATCGATGTTTTGACTCCACCGTAGTTGTTCGGGTTCCACAAAGGCGTCATGAACGGACTGGCTGCATTGCCATGCACGGTGTGACCGGAAAAGCCGCTCGCAGCTTCGTCAGCCTGTCCGCGAATATGTCCCTTCCATTCAAAATTCGCCTGCATCTGCCAGAGAAAATTATAGCTGATCTGATTCATCACATAGGCATCCACCTTAACGGCATCACCCAATCGATAGTTGCGGTTATTGTCATACCAGCGCCCGGTATAGATACCATTCAAGCCCCACCACCATGGTGAGGATGAGCCCTGATAAAGCAGGCCAAGCATCGGATCGACCGTTCCTGAACCAAGCTGCATGCCGTAGGGCAATAATTCTGTCTGGCGCACAGCCAGTGGATGCTCGGTGTTACGCTTGCTGATCGAACCGCTGGGCAGACTGGCTGCAACAAACAGCGAAACCTGGCTGCTTGGAATCAGCGGGTCATCGCTATAAACCCTGTATTTGGTCATCAGCATGGTATCGGCCATGCCATTTGACTTCATGGTGTATCCTGATCGTTTCGTCATCATAGTCATGGTAGAATTGAAGGCCATATCCATACGATTATCCTGATACATCGGCATAATCCCTGCGAAAAAATCATCGCTGAATGAATAACCCATGGCCAGATTAAGCATGCTCATGTCCATGTTTTTCTGCACGGCCATATATTTACCGGTCGGTTTTCCCATCATCACCGGCATGCCGAGCAGACTGCTGCCATCCACATTGGATGCCCCGCTGCGCAAGCCCTGCATACGCATAAACATCGGTTGAATTTTGAAGCGGAATTCATGTGTTTCGGGAATACCTCCGCCAAGAATACTCATCGGCATGTTGCCCCCGCATTTTCCACAGC
>JAJRTF010000033.1 GCA_021545585.1 Zetaproteobacteria bacterium | reverse complement strand
CCTCAGCGAACAGCCTTGCTCCAGACCAAGTTGGATCACGGCACGCTCGCTACTATTCAAGTGACTATAGCTCTTTCCCATCGCAACACTTTACCTCCGTAAAGTGTTGCACTTCTATTTTGAGCCCGCCGGGTATAAACGCCTCCGGAAAAACAATAAGTTCAGCGCCCTGATCTGCTACGGAATGAATAATCTCTACCGCTTTTTTATCGTACGTTCTTTATCAAGAACATAGGGAGCCTCTTGAATAATCGCGATTTTCTTCACCATGGCCCCTTTTCGATGTGCAGCGTTAACTGGATTGTACAGGTTCGGGCCTGATGGTGAAATCATAAACACATGTCCTCGGCTGGCTATTCATGCCCGGATGTAAGCAATCCGCGCCTGAAAAGCCAGCCACACAGAAGGTGACTGCCCGAATTTTTCCCATCATCCCTGTAAGAACAGGTATGATGGGCCGACCTAGGCGTTTGACCATTTCGCTTCATAAGGAGTTGTTTCAACGTGACACATAACAATCGATTTTTTCTGATGCTTTTTTCCACCCTGTTTCTCGCTAGCCCCGATGCCGATGCAGGCGTGAGCTTGCACGCCGCAGGGTCGACCACCGTCCTGCCGATCGTTTCCGAGGCTGCTTCGGCCTATCACAAAGCTCATCCTGATATCACCATCACGGTATCGGGTGGTGGTTCCGGCGTCGGTATTGCATCCATGATTCAGGGAACCGCCGAAATTGGCATGGCCTCGCGCGACACCACGCCGGAAGAGCAGGCTCAGCTGGATAACAGGGCGGATGGCAAAGTGGATAATATGGTGATCGCCCGCGATGCTGTCGCAGTCGTCGTTTCCAAGGCCGTGTATCTGGGCGGCATCACACATTTAAGTCTGGCTCAGATTGCCGATATCTACCGTGGCAAGGTGAGCAACTGGAAACAGCTGGGCGGCCCCGATGCAAAAATTCTGGCCATCGACAAGGAAGCCAGCCGCGGCACACGCCATGTGTTCGCTGAAGCAGTTCTGGGCAGCTCCCATGCCCGTGCGCCGGGGGCATCACTGATTACCGGCTCGAACAACGAGGAGCAGGCCATCGTGGCGCGAAGCGATCAGGCCATTGGCATGCTGTCCAATGCCTGGCTCAATGACCGGGTGCGGGGCATTGCCGTGGATGTGAATGGGCAGAGCATCAAGCCCACCATAGCGCATATCCGCGACGGCAGTTACCCGATCAGCCGCGGGCTGCATGTGCTGTTGCCCAGGCATGCCGCGCCTGAAGTTCGGGATTTTGTGCACTTTCTGCTTTCTGTTGACGGGCAGGCCATCGTCAAAAAAGCAGGTTATCTGCCGGTTCGTTAGTGCCGTCCATGCTCAAGCCCGGCCTTGGCCTTGCCATCCTGCTAATGCTGCTGGCAGCTGTGGCCGTGCCCGTGTTTCTGCTGCAGGCCTCGATCCCGTTCTGGCAGGCGGCCGGTATCAGCAGCATCTGGAGCAGTGAATGGTACCCCTACGAACAACTCTATGGCCTGTTGCCCGCCATCATCGGCACCTCCTGGGCCATCCTGATTTCTCTGGCTATCGCCATTCCCTGCAGTGTTGCTGCCGCGATTGCAGCCAGTGAAATGCTGCCGCCGATGCTGGCTGAAAAGGCCCGCATCGGCATGGAGGTACTGGCCGGCATCCCGTCGATTGTCTATGGGCTGATTGGCCTCTGGGTATTGTTGCCACTTCTGCAGTCTTCCCTTGACCTGCTGACCGGGCACAGCCTGCTCGCTGCGGGACTCATGCTCGCCCTGATGATTCTGCCAACCATCATGCTGATGACCATGGACGCCCTGCAGCAGGTTCCCGCCGACCAGCGCGAGGCAGGCCTGAGCTTGGGCCTTGACTGGACAGCACAACTGACCCGCATTCTGCTGCCTGCCGCATGGCCCGGTATACGATCGGGCATCCTGCTGAGCCTGGGGCGTGCGCTTGGCGAAACGATGGCCGTCATGCTCGTGGTCGGCTCGATGGATCGACTGCCTCAACCGGTTTACAATATACTGCAACCGGCCCAGACGCTGACCTCACGCATCGGCCGGGAAATCGGTGAAGCGGCATTCGGCTCCATACACTTCTCTTCTCTCATGGCCGCCGGCCTGATGCTGGCGATCATGGGCCTGAGTATCAGCCTGCTCGCCAACAAACGCCCGTGACCTATACGATGGCGAAATTCCCGTGGATGAAATTCGCTATTCTGGCTGTCGCCCTGCCGGCACTTACCCTGCCCGTCGCCTGTTTCTCTTACATTGTCTGGCAAGGCCTGCCGAGCCTGAACTGGCAGATATTCAGCGGCCAGGGCATGTCCGGCTTCGGGCTAGAGAACGGCCTGTATGGCCAGCTCACAGGCTCATTGCTGCTGATGCTCGGTGCCGCCGCAATCGCGGCCCCTGTCGCTATCGGCACCGCATTGTTTTCCCGCCTGTATCTGAACAACCGCCTGCGCACGCACATCATCACCCTGCTGCATCTGATGCAGGGTATCCCGCCAATTGTTTACGGCCTTTGCGGACTGGTTGTCTTTGTACACATACTGCACTGGGGCATTTCACTGCTGGCCGGCATGCTCATTCTGGCGATTATCATTATGCCGGTACTGGTGCTCAACAGCCTGCATGCGCTGGAGCGTATCCCGCTCGAGCACACGGAAGCCGCAAGTTCGCTGGGACTTACTGATGCTCAGCTCATTTATCGCGTCTGGTTGCCGGAGGCGTGGCCGGCCATGCTGACCGGCCTGCTTCTGGGCATGGCGCGTGCCTTGTCTGAAACTGCCCCGATCCTGTTTACGGCTACCGTTTTTTCCGGTGTCATCTGGCCTGAATCCCTGTTCGAGCCGGTAACAAGCTTACAAACACATATTTTTTATCTTGCCCAGGAAGGTGCCAATGCCCAGGTCGTCGGTATCGCCTGGGGCGCTGCCACACTGCTGATCGGGCTGATACTTCTGTTTAGCTCCAGCGCGTTACTGTTGCGCAGAATGGATAAACGTCAAAGGATAGGCCCATGAGCAGCAAGCGTTCCATATCACCGATATCCCCGTCCGCTGCCAAAGCGGCAGTCGCACAGGAGCGGAGCAGCAGGCCGGCATACAGCCTGAGCATGCAGGGCCTGTACCTGCAGTTGGACGGCCAGGACATTCTCACCGATATGACCCTGCAACTGCCGCCGGGCATCACCGCCCTGATCGGGCCTTCAGGCGCAGGCAAAAGCTCGTTGCTGCGCTGCATGAACCGCCTGCATGAGCACTGGACAGGCGACATTGATATTTGCGGTATTTCCATTCGCGACATGGATGCCGACACCCTCAGGCGACAGGCCGGCCTGATCGGCCAAAAGCCCGCGGTCTTTCCCTGCTCCATCAGGGAGAATGTGATTTTCGGCCTGCCGCGCCAGCAGCGGAATAGCGTATCCGATGCCGCCATACACAAGACCCTGACCCAGGCAGCCCTGTGGCAGGAGGCCTCGGATCGCCTGCATGCCGACGCCAGAACATTGTCGATCGGGCAGCAGCAGCGCCTGTTCCTGGCCCGTGCCCTGATCCTGAATCCGTCCTTTCTTATGCTCGATGAGCCGACCTCGGCACTGGATCCGAGATCGCGCGATATCATTGAGCGCTCATTGAAAAAGATTGGCCGCCACATACCACTGCTGTGGGTAACGCATGATCTGGAACAGGCCAAGCGTATCAGCGAGCATGTGATTTTTATCTGTGATGGCAAGCTGATTGAGCAGGCTGATGCAGACAGCTTCTTTGCCCGCCCTGCGGCCATTGAATCACGGGAGTTCCTGCGCTGGAATGTCTGTGACTGCGATTAATACATGCCCGGGCAGGACGGCCGGGTTTGTCCTGAACGATTGAAATGAGACTCCAGCGAGGTTCCCATGAAAGCATTCTTCTCTTCCCTGTTCCGCTACTTTGACCATGCTCGCCGGATACTGGTCAACGCCCTGTTTGCCCTGTTTCTGCTGCTGTTTGTCGTGGCGCTGCTATCCGGTCGCCCGCAAGTGCCGGACAATGCCGCACTGGTGATTGATCCCGCAGGCAGCATTGTTGAAGAAACCGAATTCCCATCGCCCGGTATACTGCCGCTGCAACTGGGCCTTGCCACACCGCACCAGACCCAGCTGCGCGATCTGCTGCGCAGCATCGAGTATGCTGCAAATGATACGAGGATTCGCATACTGGTGCTGAAACTTGAGCAGATGGATCGGGTGCCGATGGAGCGTCTGCAGGCGATTCGCACAGCCATCGAGCATTTCAAGACCTCCGGCAAGATGGTCATCGCCACCGGACCGAACTATTCGCAATCCCAGTATTATCTGGCCGCCACGGCCGACAAGGTGTTTCTCGGTCCGATGGGCATCGTGGCCATACAGGGCTTCAGCATCTACCGCAATTATGTGAAGGATGCGCTGGCCTCAATGCATGTGAACCTGCAACTGTTCAGGGCCGGCAAATACAAAGCCGCTGCCGAGCCGCTGATCCGCAACGACATGTCGGCCGAGGACAGAGCGGCCAACAAGGCATTGCTGGATGTGCTGTGGTCAAGCTATAAACAGGCCATTGCCGCCATGCGCGGCATCAAGTCGGAAAGGCTGCAGATGCTTCTCGATCATCCCTCGCGCTATCTTGCCGAGCACCATGGCAATCTGGCGGAACTCGCCAGAGCGGAGAAACTGGTGGATGCACTGAGTGATCGCAGCGGCATTGAGCAGGCCATTGCCGCTGCACTCGACAGCAAGCCGGGTGAATATGCCTCCATCAGTTATCGCGACTACCGGCGCATCATCGGCAACAAGGACAACAGCGGAGCAGATGCCCACGTCGGCATTATCACCGCCAGCGGTATGATTATGGACGGCAAACAACCGCCCGGCAGCATTGGCGATATACCAATGGCCGCCATGCTGGCCAAGGCACGCAGGGATGAGCATATCAAGGCCGTTGTGCTGCGTATCGACAGCCCCGGCGGCAGTGCCGCGGCTTCTGAAAGCATCCGTCTGGAGATCCTGCGCCTTAAAAAAGCCGGTAAACCCGTCGTGGTGTCCATGGGCAGCATGGCCGCCTCAGGCGGCTACTGGATAGCGGCTCCCGCCGATCAGATCTGGGCCTCTCCGACCACCATCACCGGCTCCATCGGGGCCTTCGCCATGTTGGCCGATGTTGAGCAGGGGCTGAAACGCCTCGGCGTGCATACCGATGGGCTGGGGACAACCGGCATCGCCGGCGGCGTCCGCCCTGACCGCAAACTGCCGGCCGAACTGGCCAGAGTCATGCAATTATCGATCGGCTCCGTGTATCAGCGTTTTCTGCAAGTCGTGGCGACAGGGCGCAATATGCAGGAGTCACAGGTTGCAAAACTGGCCGAGGGGCGGGTATGGAGCGGGCTGGATGCCAAGCGCATCGGACTGGTCGATCACCTGGGCGGACTGGATGATGCCGTGCATGCCGCTGCGAAACTGGCTGACCTCGGCAAGGATTTCCGCCGCGTGCATATCCAGCGCCCGCAGGGCATCGGAGATATTCTGATGCAGCAGCTGTTTGGCAGCAGTGATACCTGGATCCGGCAGCTTGCTGCGGGCATGAGCGGCTATTTCCCGGCCCTAGACCTGGCAGCGAACACGCTGTCACTGCGCATCTGGACCGATATGCTCCGCCATGGCGGCGTCTGGACGGTATGCAATGTGCATATTGAATAATGGAGGGATATATGAAAAA
Organism: Zetaproteobacteria bacterium; assembly: GCA_021545585.1. Lineage (GTDB taxonomy): Bacteria > Pseudomonadota > Zetaproteobacteria > Mariprofundales > Mariprofundaceae > JAJRVH01. The sequence continues at coordinate 23,770 of JAJRTF010000033.1, read as the reverse complement.
GATACTTGCTTTTATGGCTGTGGCCATACTTTTCACCAGCACATCGGCTGATGCCTTTATAGGCCAGTCCAGGACTTACAAGATAGAAAGTGATTTCGGCATCACCGGTCCTGCCAAGCTGGTGGTGCTTCCAAAAGCCTTTCACTACCAGACAAAGACGGCTTATTTCTATGTGCCCTTCAGCAGTATTGATTATACCCTGTTAGAGGGTACCACGCTCACGGTTTCAGTCAGGGGCAGGCTCATCACCCTGAAGACCAGATCCAAGGCAACAGCACAGGCGCTTAACAAGGACCTGACCCGCGCTATCTCGGGCGAATATCAATAACCAGGTGAGGGCTCTGATGCTTCAAGCCAAATAAAAAGGGCGGCTCGCAAGAGCCGCCCTTTTTAGACACATCGGATGATGGTCGACTTACATCATGCCGCCCATACCACCCATGCCGCCCATATCGCCACCGGCCGGAGCAGCTGCCGGAGCAGGCTCAGGATGCTCGGCCACCATGGCCTCGGTCGTGATCAGCAGGCCGGCAATAGATGCCGCATGCTGCAGAGCAGTACGAGTTACCTTGGTCGGATCAATCACACCCATCTTGAACATATCACCGTATTCCTCCGTTGCAGCATTAAAGCCATAAGAGGCGTCCTTGTTGTTGGAGATTTCATTGACAACCACAGAGGCTTCCGCGCCGCCATTGGAGACGATCTGACGCAGTGGCTCTTCAACAGCGCGATTGACGATGTTGATGCCGGCATCCTGATCATGATTGATGCCTGTGAGGCCATCCAGTGCAGCACGGGCACAAATCAGAGCCACGCCGCCGCCTGCAACGATGCCTTCTTCAACAGCCGCACGGGTTGCATGCAGCGCATCGTCAACACGATCCTTCTTCTCCTTCATCGCAACTTCAGTTGCCGCACCGACCTTGATGACAGCCACGCCGCCGGCCAGCTTGGCCAGACGTTCCTGCAGCTTCTCTTTGTCGTAGTCGGAGGTGGTTTCCTCGATCTGCTTGCGGATCTGGGTCACACGGCCTTCAATGCTGGATTTGTCACCTGCACCGTCAACGATGGTGGTGGCATCCTTGGTAATCTTGACGTTAGCAGCGGTACCCAAGTCTTCCAGGGTCACGTTTTCAAGCTTCAGACCCAGCTCCTCGGAAATCACCTTGCCACCGGTCAGGATAGCCATGTCTTCCAGCATTGCCTTGCGACGATCGCCAAAGCCGGGGGCCTTGACTGCTGCCACATTGACCACACCGCGAACCTTGTTGACCACCAGTGTCGCCAGAGCTTCGCCTTCGATGTCCTCAGCGATAATCAGCAGCGGCTTGCCTGAACGTGCAACGTTTTCCAGTACCGGCAACAGATCGCGCATATTCGAGATCTTCTTTTCGAACAGCAGGATGTACGGGCTTTCAATATTCGCTTCCATACGATTAGTATCGGTGACGAAGTACGGAGACAGATAACCGCGGTCAAACTGCATGCCTTCAACGACATCCAGTTCGGTTTCCAGACCCTTGGCCTCTTCAACGGTGATCACGCCTTCCTTGCCGACCTTTTCCATCGCTTCGGAAATGATCTCGCCCATCTCCGGATCGCCATTGGCAGAGATGGTGCCGACCTGTGCGATTTCGTCCTTGTTCTTCACCTGATTGGACAGCTTGGTCAAATCAGCAACCATGGCCTCTACAGCCTTGTCGATGCCGCGCTTAAGATCCATCGGATTCATACCAGCTGCCACAGCCTTAATGCCTTCCTTGGCAATCGACTGAGCCAGTACCGTGGCCGTGGTTGTACCGTCACCGGCAATATCGGCGGTTTTGGAAGCAACTTCCTTAACCATCTGTGCGCCCATGTTCTCGAACTTGTCCTTCAGCTCGATTTCCTTGGCCACGGATACGCCGTCCTTGGTAATCGTTGGTGCGCCCCAGGATTTATCGAGCACAACATTGCGGCCCTTCGGACCCAGGGTTACTTTTACAGCATCAGCCAGCTGATTGACGCCGGCCATCATTTTGGTGCGTGCGTCTTCGCCAAATTGAATGTCTTTTGCAGCCATTCTTAATCTCCTTTGTTTTTCTTATCGTTTAATCATCTGCCACAGCTTGCGGGCTGTGGCTATATCAGTGTGCAGGCTGATCAGCCTTCGATAACGCCGAGAATGTCATCCTCGCGCATCATCAGGAATGCATCGCCGTCGAGCTTGATTTCGGTACCGGCATAGGTTGAGAAAATGACGGTATCGCCGGCCTTAACGTCCAGCGGACGTACATCGCCGTTTTCGAGAATCTTGCCCTTGCCGGTGGCAATCACCTTGCCCTGAATCGGCTTTTCCTTAGCGGAATCGGGGATAATGATGCCCCCAGCGGATTTTTCTTCCTCGTCCAGACGACGGACGATGACACGATCATGTAAAGGACGAACCTTTGTAGTCATGTTACTACTCCTTGGATACTAGTATTGAGAGCTGTTATATAGGAATCGGTCGGAACCGATTCAACCCCCTGGCGGCAAGTTTTTAGCACTCCCCGCGAAGGAGTGCTAATAGTGGGAAGCGGATGAGTCCTGTCAACCGATCATTTGTGCTGCGGAAAGTCTTGATCTGACAATCAATCCCCATCATTGCGTCATGCCTGCGGTGCGTTAAACAAATGCCTCAGGTGGTTAGCGCGGGTTTTTCCGTACCGCCGATGAACACATGCATGCGCGTCGTACAATCCAGCCCTTCAAGCGGCAGCAATGCTTCCAGCTTCGCCACCTGCGAACGCTTACCCCTGGTTTGCGGATGCTTGGCGATCAGGAAGGAGCAGATATCACAGTATTCCTCAATGGAGATATCATAGGTGCCGATCCTGCGCCCGAGTCTGATAATCTCTTCCTTGTCCATGCCGATCAGCGGCGGCAGCAGGGGCAATGGGCTGGCATCATAGATGGCGTTGATATTATCCAGCGTCTGGCTGGCGACCTGGCCCAGTGAATCGCCGCTCACCAGCGCCTTGGCACCCTCTTCGACAGCAATCAGTCCGGCTGTACGGATCATCTGGCGCTTGTAGATAATCATGCGGTAATCCGCCGGTACATGGGCAATCGCATGGCGCTGGAATTCTTCCAGATCAATCAGATATAGGCGCGTATATCCCTGATACAGGGATAACTGCCGGGCCAGGTTCCTGATCTTGGTGAAGTCGCGATTGATGCTGCTGTTGTACAGGTGCACCAGCACGACCTCCATACCGCGCTTCATCATCGTGTAGGCCGCCACCGGCGAATCAATGCCGCCGGAAAACAGCACCACGCCCTTGCCGGATGAGCCCACCGGCAAACCGCCAATGCCCTCACGCCGATCCGTATAGATATAGGCGCCTTCACGGGTTACCTCGACATGCACGGTGATTTCCGGTGCATCAAGGTTCACGGTCAGCCCTAATTTGGTTTTCAAATAACCGCCAACCTCGAAATTCAGCTCAGGGCTGGTCATGGCGAATGATTTATCACCGCGTCTGGCCGAGACCCTGAATGGTCTGCCGGCCACGCTGCCATCAGCATCACCGAATGCCTCGCGCACCGCCCCGGCAGCAACCTCCTGTATGGACTCCAGCTTCAGTTCGGCCTGATGCACCAGTGAAAAATTACGCACGCCCGGAATCAGCGCCAGATAGGCGAGCAATGCTTCATCCACCTGCTCGAATTCGAGCAGCATGCGGCCATAGTCACGCCGGATCGAAACCGGATGCAGCAGGCGCTTGATATTGGTGGCCAGCTTTTTTTCAAACTGGCCGCGATTCTTGCCCTTGAGCGCCAGCTCGCCGAAATGAAGAAGTATGTATTGCATGGCTGCGCAAGCTAGCGCCTCGGCATTTTAGATACAGCGATTTGACAGCCAATAAAGCCGTGCGCACGTTATCCATGGCACACTTGCCTGAAATCGCTCCGCCGTCTGCAAATTCCCATGGAAAGCCCGAAGGGCGGGAATCGGCCAGGAGCGGTATTCGATTGAAATCGACATTTTTCTCAAGGGATATATTCAGCAGGCGCGCTCTAATGGAGGGCACTATTTGTTCCTTTATTGCTCATATTGAGAGTGATTCCAGATAGGGTTGCTTGACATTCTGCACCCGACATATACGTGAATACTTCCAGATATCATGCATGTTGAACTTATTGTCCTGCCACCCCTCTTTCAGGGCTCCAATAGCAACATCCAGTCCAATCTTATTCCGGTATTTGAAGCAGTCTGTAACTGTCTTAGCCGGGTTATAAACAGGCACGTTTACCCCATCGACCACATGCTGCTCAATACCACTTGTTAGTGCTTCTCCTGAAAATCGAACAATACGCACTGGCAGGTCTTTGACCTGAGGCCGCCGGGCTTTGAAGTCGATAGCAACCCAGACTTCAAATGGTGATTGTGTAGTCATATTGTGAATAGAAAGAGCCGAGAGCAGGCAAACAGTTCCATCGGAGTCGTTACACTTTGACCCCGTGCAACTAAACGTTAGGCTTTAACAATGAAAAAACATTCAACTTAGCCCACCCGAAAATCAAACCTGCCAGATGTATGGACTCGATTCGTTCCGAAATTAAAAAATATCTCCAGCGCGAGCGCCGAAAAGAGCTGCCGGAAGGTGCCGATTTCTGGGAGTTCGACTGCAAGTTCGGCCCTGATGCTGAAGCAGCGGGGGTGATTCACGAGTTTGATATTGGCAAATGCATCAGTGCGGCGGAAAAAGATCAACTAAGGTCATTTTATGTGGAAATACTGGCCAGACCGGGATACAAAACACCTCCTGAGACATAGAGCCGTTTAACGTTTTCTGGCCAGTGTCAGACCATCAGCAATGGGCAGCATTGCCAGCTCCACCCGCATATCATCTTTCAATTTGCGGTTGAAGATTCGTATGGCCCGGGTGCTTTCCTCCTGGTCATCTGCATCGACTACCGCCCCGCCCCACAGTGTATTGTCCACGGCAATCAGGCCTCCGGGCCGAAGCAGTTGCAGGCAGCGATCGAAATAACCCTGATAATTCACCTTGTCGGCATCAATGAAAGCAAAATCGAAGCTGGCTTCCTGCCCTCCCTGCAGCAGAGCATCCAGGGTTTCCAGCGCAGGCCCGAGATGCAGATGCACCTTGCCATCAACCCCGCCTTCCTCCCAGAAGCGACGCGCGACAAAGGTCCATTGCTCCGAAAGATCACAGGTGTGTATCTCGCCGTCATCCGGCAGGGCCAGCGCCATCCACAGCGTTGCATATCCGGTATAGGTGCCGATTTCGAGTACACGCTTCGCATCCATCAAGCGCAGCAACATGGCCATGAACTGATCCTGCTCGGGAGCCGAGCGCATGATGGATAATTCCTCTTTTTCGGTTGCCTGACGCAGGCTCTGCAGAACCTCAGGCTCACGCAGCCCTACATTCAATACATAATCGTACAGCCGCTCATCCAGGGCGAGCGTTTTATTGGTCATGCTCTGCCTCAAGCTCTGCCAGACGCTGTGCGGCATCGTCCAGCTGTGCCTCGCTGAATACCGATATGCCGTGCCGGGCCAGTAAACATGCCGTCACACCCTGTCCATCGACTTTGGTGCGCGTAAAGGAACCATCATTGATACGGCTGACGCCACAGGACGGGCTACCCTCCTTAAGCACGGCCACCTTCACCCGATGCTGCCAGCAGGCCGCCAGTGCCGTCTCGGCGCCATCCATGAATGAACTCGTCACATCACCGCCGTCCTGGCGCAGGATGCTGGCATTCCCACGCAACACGCTTTCTACATCTCCACCCTCGATTTCCGCCGGCGGCCTCGGTGTCGGCAGGCCTCCGGCTGTTTCCGGACACAGCGGCACAATACGCCCCTGACTGGCCCATGTATCGAGAATACCATGCTGTATACTATCGCTGCCGTCATAGCGTACCTTTTCGCCAAGCAGGCAGGCGGAAACCAGAACCTTTTGCATGCAGTCAGCTTAGACCGGGGCGGCGTGAGAATAAAGCCGGAAATTCGGGCGCCGTCCTGCGACAGGGCCGGTTAGCGTTTTTTTGCATAGGTTCCCATAAGCTCCGCCGCGGCCATAACATGGCCCTGCAAAGCTCGCAAAAGTGCCACTTTGTTCGGTTGCTTCAGATTCGTCAACAGGGTATCCAGTGCATACAGCTTGAAGAAATAACGATGCCTGCCGATGGGCGGGCAAGGGCTGCCGTAATCGGCACGCTGCCAGTCATTCAGGCCAACTTCAGTGCCTTGCGGTAAATTCGCAACGACCTCAGGCAGGCTTGTGGTGTCTGCGGGAAGATTATAAACCAGCCAATGTACCCAGACCATTTTTGGCGCGGCAGGATCGGGCGCATCCGGATCATCCATGATCAGCACCATGCTTTTCGCACCCTGTGGGACACCGGTGATGGTAAGCGGCGGTGAAATATCCTCGCCCTCACAGGCATAGACTGTCGGAATTTCACCACCGTCCTCAAAAGCGGTAGAGCGGATCACCAGTGACATAGCTTCACCTCCACGGGCCAGCCCCCAGCCGGGCGAGCCAGCAAAAAGGGCTGTGACAAAACAGAGAAACCATACGCGCCCCGAACTCATGATGAACTATTATAGACTTACTGTAGCATCCCCGCAGCCGGCCAGCTTTCGCAAACCTTCATCGGCAACTATGCTGGGCAGGTCAAGGCTGAAGGGGCCGAACCGGGGGGAAGTAAACATGTTTACCGGCGTACATCCGCTTTTGCGGCGTCTGCATATCTGGATCGGCCTGCTGATGCTGGTGCCCATTATTATCGTCTCTATTACCGCCATTCTGCTGGCACATGACAGGGATCTCGGCCTGAAGGGCATGATGATTCAGGCCGACTGGTTGCCGGCAGCGTGGATAAAGCAAGAACACAAAAGCGAGGTCAAGGCTTATCTGGCCGGAGGCGAGGGAACGGCCCTGATCGGCACCAAGTCCGGCCTGTATTATCTGGAGAGCGGCCCGGAGGGCAGTAAACTGACTGCCATTCCGGAACTGCAGGGCATGGATATTCGCGCCCTGCGCCGCTGGCAGGATGGTGTGCTGGTTGCCGCCAGGCAAGGGGTGTTCCTGTCCATGCACGGTCGCTGGCAGCAGCTATACAAAGGCGATGCACATGCTGTGGATACCGACGAGGACGGCAATCTGTATGTCGCTGCACATCATCAGGGCCTTATCATCAGTCGCGATGGCGGACAAAGCTGGCAAGCCGACAAGGCGATAGGCAGCCAGCTGGCCAAACTCGCAGACAGCGAGCCCGCGCATGGCATGGAGCTGAAAAAACTGATCAAGGATATGCATACAGGAGGCCTGCTGGTCGGCAAGGGCAACGAGCGCAACTGGATTGATATCATCAGCGGCCTGTTGCTGTTCATGTCGCTGATCGGTGTTTACCGCTGGTGGAAGAAACGCAACATCTACTAGGGCCGGCAGGCTCCGCTATCAGACTGCTTTAATAACCCGGATACTGCCGCAGCATCCGGCAGGGCCGCACGCGCACCCAGTCGAGTACAGCTCAGCGCCCCGGCAGCGGAGGCGAAAGCGAGTGCATCCGGCCAGGCCATCTCTCTTGCCAGCGCCAGCGCCAGGGCGCCATGAAATGCATCGCCGGCACCGGTACTATCCACGGCAGACACCTTAAAAGCCGGCAGGCTCCCGCTGCCACCGCTACTGGCCCATAACAGGCCTTGGTTGCCCAGCGTAATAATAACCGTGGCACATTGCTCGCGGAGCCGTTGCAGGGCCAGCTGCATATCATCGGTTGCGGCGAATTCGCGCGCGAATCCGGCTGAGGCCGCCAGATACCCGACCCTTGGCGCCAGCTCCCGCGTACCCCGATGCAGGGAGCCTGCATCAAGCATCGTCACCATTCCGTTTGCCTGTGCCCATGCCATCCCGGCCACCGACAGCAACGGCTCATGCCCGTCGAACAGCAGCACCTTCGTCTGCAGGGCGGAAAAATCTACCGCATCGGCTGCCAGCCATGCTGTGTCGCCCTTATAATTGACCACCGAACGACTGCCATCCGGTTTGGCCAGAACCTGCGATACCGGCGACGGATTCACCCCCCGCACAAGCAGGGATGTGTCCACACCTTCGGCCGCCAATTCGCCCAGATGCGCTTCGCCAAGGATATCGTTACCCAGATAACCGCAGAATGCCGTTGCTCCGCCAAGTCGGGCAACCTGTACCGCGGCATTGGCCGCCGGACCGCCGCCAGCAAGATTCATCGCATCGGCCGCCGTTTTTTCGTCAGGGCCAGGATGATGCGCTACCGACATTGTTACATCGTACGACGCATGGCCAACACACAACACATCAAACATATTCAATAAAACCGCTGGATCAGGCGCGCGTTGCTGCTGCATTTCGGGCATCGACAGCTCTCTCGCTCATCGAGCCGGAATTCGGTGTTGCACTCCACACAGCGATAGATGGTTTCCATATATCCTCCTCCCGAAGGTCGCTAAGGGTCATATCCCCTTGCCAAACCATAGCGCACAAAAAAGGGGAAGCCATGGCTTCCCCTTTTTAAATTACTTCTGGATATCATGTCGAGGCTGGATACCCAGCAAAAGTTAACGCTTATTCGGCTGCCGGCAACGAATCTTCCGAAGCATCACTCTTCAGCTTGGACGGGTCAAAACCCTGCGGTGCGCTCTGGACCGGAGCCTGCTGCTGTAGCGGAGCAACAGCGTGGTCAATCACCGAGCCCGTCTGCTGCTGCGAGAAAAATGCCAGTGTCAGGCTGGTCATCATGAACGTGGCCGCCAGGCCGCCGGTCAGTTTGCCCAGGAACGATCCGGAGCCGCGGCTGCCGAACAGCGTCTGGGCGCCACCGCCACCGAAGGATACGCCCATGTCGGCGCCCTGACCGCGCTGAATCAGCACCACACCGATCAGCAGCAGTGCAACAATTACATGCACAACAATAATAATGGTAGTCATTCTTTCTTTCTCCTTAGCTTACCGCGTTTGCGGCAGCTTCAACAATCTGCATAAACGAATCGGCTTTCAGGCTGGCGCCGCCAACCAGTGCGCCTTCCACGCCCTCGCTGCCCATCAATGCCCTAGCATTGCCGGGATTCACACTGCCGCCGTACAGGACGCGGCAATCGAGGCCCAGACGCGTGAGCTCTTCATGCACAAAGGCATGCGTTTCCACCACCTGCTCGGGGCTGGCTGTCACGCCGGTACCAATCGCCCAGACCGGCTCATACGCTACAGTCAATGCTTTGTTTCCCTCGATACCTTCCAGAATGGAAAGCTGATCCTTGAGAACATCATTGGTCTTACCGGCTTCACGCTCTTCCAGATGCTCGCCAATACACAGAATCGGCTCCAGCCCCACGCGCCATGAAGCATGCAGCTTCTTCAAAATCAGCGCATTGGATTCGTGGATAATATCGCGGCGCTCGGAATGGCCGAGAATCACATAATGGCATCCGGCATCGCGCAACATCATCGGCGCTATCGAGCCGGTAAAAGCGCCTTTTTCTTCAAAATACATGCTCTGGGCGCCAAGACGCACATCCTTGTCACTCAGCGGCTTATTCATCGGATGCAGCAGGGTATACGGGGGCATAATCGCTACTTCGACATACTCCGGAGCCGGGTTTTCACGCAGTTCGTTGACGTAGCTCATGGCCTCGTCGAGCAGTCCGTTCATCTTCCAGTTGCCAGCTACCAGACACCGTGTATCGCCGCTACTCATGCAAACCTCCTCGCATCCATTCCGTTCACCCTGGCATGCATGCATCAGGGGCAGCACAAATGGGCTCGGAATTGTAGAAAGAAACCCTGTAAAGGCAAGGGCCAATGCATAACCTTCGCCTTTGCTCCGCAGGCGGCTAGGCTTGCCGACCGATGCAAGCAAGCAACCCGACAGCAAAAAAGGCCCTCGGCCAGCATTTCCTGAAAGACCGGCAGGCCATTCGGCGCATTGCCGAAGCCATCCCGAAGGGGGCCAATATCATTGAAATCGGCCCCGGCCCCGGAGCCATTACTGAGGCGCTGCTGGCGCGCGCCGGCAAGCTGACCGTGATCGAGATGGATGATCGCTTTGCCGCACACTGGCGTGAGGCGGGCGAGAAAAACCCGCAGCTGTCCGTGATTCACGGCGATGTGATGCTCGAACTCGAGGCGGCCTTGGCCGCAGTGCGACCGGAATGGATCGCCGGCAATCTACCCTACAATCTCAGCGGCCCGCTGACCGCCAAACTGGCCGGACTGGATCTTTCGGGCGGCATGGTGCTGATGTATCAGCGCGAGGTAGCTGAACGCATTGCCGCCGGCCCCGGCAGCAAGGTGTATGGCGGATTATCGGTGCTGGTGCGCCATTTTTACAACGTCAAACGCCTGCTGGTTCTGCCGCCCGGAGCCTTTGCGCCACCACCGAAAGTGCATTCAGCCGTGATTCTTCTGACCCCGCACGGGCGTACGCCGGCCTGCTCCTATGCCGGTCTGCAACAGACCGTACGCAAGGGCTTTGCCCACCGGCGCAAGACCATCACCAATAACTTCAGAGGCTTGTTAAGCGCCGAACAGTTTCAGGACATGGATATCGACCCCGGAACGCGACCGGAACAACTGGATTATGATGCCTGGGCGCGAATCGCCGGGGCCTATGTCCATGCTGCGGATTCTGAAGGGCGCTAGCCCTCCGGATTCAGCCAGCCATCGAGTTCGCCCCTGCGTTCCAGCGCATACAGTTCATCGCAACCGCCGACATGGCGATCGCCGATAAAAATCTGCGGGATCGTGCGCGCCCCTTTGGCACGCTGAAGCATTTCCTCGCGCCGGTCATTTTCGCGCTGCACATTGTACTCGGTAAACTCGACACCTTTTTTCTTGAGCAATGATTTTGCCCGCATGCAATACGGACAGAAATCACCTGAATAAACTTCTACGTGTATCATCAACCTCACCCTGACTATCAGATTTTGTGCGTGCCAGTGACAGCACATGCACCGGCCTGCCGATGCATGTGGCTGCTCTGGCCGCATAATGCAATGTCGCGCCGCTGGTCAGGATATCATCCACAATCCAGATACGCTCAATGCCATGCAGCGGCGACTGCCCGGTCAGGTAGTCGTCATCAATGGCAAATGCCTTACGCAGATTATTCCACCGCTGCCGCCCGGCAAGAGATGATTGTCGCGCTTGCTCACCGATACGGCGCAGAATACGCCAGTCCCAGTGGCAGCCCGATGCTTCAGCCAGCCAGCGACTGAGATCCGCGGCATGATGCTGTCCGCTTTTGCGCATCCGCGACAGCGGCATAGGCACCGGCAGCAGCAGATCATGTTCGCTCAGAAGCTCACGCAGCCGCGGCCTTGCCGCATCAATCAACCAGCGCACAGGTGCATGGTGGCCACTCAGCTTCCAGTCGAGTATCGCCTCGCGCACCGGGCCCTGATAAACCAGCAGGCTTGTCGTGCCGGCCTGAGCCGGAGGTCTGTTCAGGCAGTGCCCGCACAGGCCCTCGTCCACCCCCTCCGGCAACTGCCGGCCGCAACGCGGGCAGCCATGCCGCGGCCAGACATGAATACCGGCATAACAGTCCGGACAACAGCCATCCCCGGCCATGGGTGTATGGCAGAACAGGCAGGCAGGCGGAAACAGCAACGCCTTCAGACGCCCGTAAACCCCAAAGCCCCGTTTGGTTGACAGCCTGCCCATGCGGACCAGCATGCCGGACATGTCCGATTCCCGCAATTGGTTCGCACCGGTCGCCGCCGCCCGCAAACGCAGCTTTGCCGCCTCCCGTCGCCACGGCATCATGCTTGAAGTGGATGGCCGGCAGTTGATTAATTTTGCCGCCAACGATTATCTGGGGCTTTGCGAGCATGCCGAAGTGAAACAGGCTGCTGTCGACTGCATCCGGCGGCGCGGTGTCGGCAGTGGCGCCTCGCGCCTAGTGTCGGGCGATGATCCGGGCATGCACGCTCTGGAACGGCAACTGGCCGACTGGAAGGGCTATGAGTCCTGTCTGATTGTCGGCTCTGGCATGTTGGCAAACATGGGGCTGCTGCAGGCTCTGGCTGACCGGCACACGCATATCTTTGCTGACAGGCTCAATCACGCTTCACTGCTGGACGGGGTGCGCCTGTCGGGCGCGGTTCAGCATCGTTTTGCACATCGTGATGATGCCGGGCTTCAGGAGCTGCTGGAAAGGCATGCATCGGACCGACGTATCATTGTCTCGGACGGGGTCTTCAGTATGGATGGCGACTGCGCCGATGTGTCCCGGCTGATAACGCTGGCCGAAGCACACGACACACTGCTGCTGATTGACGATGCACATGGCATCGGCACGGCTGGCGATGGGCGCGGACTGGTGGGGCTGGCAGGCATGGGTGGACACCCGCGCCTGATTGAGGTCGGCACCTTCGGCAAAGCCTTTGGCGGCTACGGCGCTTTCATCCTCGGCAGCGGCGAACTGATCGAGGGCCTGAGACAACGTCAGCGCAGCATGATGTATTCCACGGCACTGCCGGCGGCCGTGATTGCCGCCGCCACAGCAGCGCTGAAGCTGATTCAGTCCGGTGAACTGATCCATCGCCTGCAAAAGAATATCACTCACTTCCGCCGGCAGGCCGAAGCCCTGCCCCTGCTCGATTCGCACACAGCCATTCAGGCGATGCTGATCGGTGAGGATCAAGCCGCTCTTGCCGCAGCCTCCTGTTTACGCGATGCCGGCTTCTTTGTGCCAGCCATACGTCCGCCGACCGTGCCCGAAGGCACGGCAAGGCTGCGTATTACACTGTCGGCAGCACATGACGAAGATCAGATTGATCGTCTATGCGCCGCCCTAACAGAGATACGATGACCACCGCGACCCTCCATCAGGCCCCAATGCTGTTCGTGCATGGCTGGGGCCAGTCAGCCAGCATCTGGTTCGAACAACGACAGCATTTTACTGCCGCCCGCTTTGTGAACCTCCCCGGCCATGGCGGGGCAGCCGACCTTCCGGCAGAGAACTGGCTGAAGGCGCTGGAATCACAACTCCCCGACCAGCCCTGCATACTGGTTGGCTGGTCACTGGGGGGCATGCTGGCCATGCAGTTGGCGCAACGGGCCCCCGAGCGCCTTGCCGGCCTGGTGCTGGTCAGCAGCACACCGTGCTTTGTGCAAAAAACGGACTGGCCGCATGGCTGCGATACGCCAACCTTTGCCGCCTTCGAGGCAGGCATCCATGCACCGGAAAAGGAAAGGCAGCATACGCTAAGTCGTTTCTTTGCCCTGATGCTGCATGGCGACGGGCTTTCCCGCGCCGCCTTTAACCGGCTTGCCCGCCAGGCGGTGAATCGCCAGCATCCGACCAGCCAGGCGGGTCTGGAGCAGGGGCTGCATCTATTATCCGAACTGGATCTTCGTGCCGATGTCACACCGCGGTCCGTACCCACCCTGATCCTGCACGGCGAGCAGGATGCGATTGTACCATTTGCGGCCGGGCAGGCACTGACCCGGCAAATGCCACAGGCCGGATTGCAGGCATTTGCCGACTGCGGCCACGCGCCCTTCCTGAGTCAGGCGCACAAATTCAACGATACCCTGGAGGCATGGTGCCAAACGCTGTAACAACCACTCCCAAGACGACGCATATCCACAGCACAGCCGTGCGCCGGGCATTTTCCAATGCGGCCGTCACCTATGATGCACATGCCGTACTGCAGCGTGAAATCGGTGAGCGCCTGCTGGCACACCTGAATTTCACCAAACTAACGCCGGCCTCCATCCTTGATATCGGCTGCGGCACCGGCTATTTCACCCGCCTGCTGCGCGGCAAATACAGGCGTGCCCGTATCACGGCGCTGGATCTGTCCGAGTCCATGCTGCAGCACACGCGCAACAGTCATAGCCGTCGCCTGCCCTGGCATGGTCGACATCAGCACTGCGCAGGGGATGCCATGGAGCTGCCGTTCAGGGCGGGAAGTTTCGATCTGGTCACCTCGAATCTGGCTATGCAGTGGGTGGCTGAACCCGAGCAGATGCTGGCGGAAATGCGCCGCGTTCTGGCGCCGGGCGGCCTGATACTGTTTTCCACCTTCGGCCGGCGCACACTGGCCGAATTACGCCAGTCACTGGCCAGTATCCGGCCCGAGCGCGCCGGGCATGTACTGCCCTTTCCCGATGTCACCAGCCTAGGCGATGCACTGATGCGCCTGCCGGTGGAAATGCCGGTGACCGATTCCGACCTGTTCACCCTGACCTATCCGGACACCCTCAGTCTGGTGCGCGAACTGAAAGGCCTGGGAGCTTCGGCTGCGGCCATCCGCGGACGCAGCAGCGGCCTGTACGGGCCATCGCTGATCAAGCACCTGAACCGGACCTACGCCAAACAACATAGTGACGGGGAAGGGCGTATCCGCGCCACCTTCGAGGCGCTGTATGCTCAGGCCTGGTACAGGGATGCAGGCTTTGAACATCGCTCGGACCATATCCCCATCCAGATTGCCGACCAGACCGCCGATCAGTCACCGGCGTGAAAAAGCAGGTCGAAAAACCCGTGTCCAGGCGCATCTTCATTACCGGAACCGATACAGAGGTGGGCAAAACATGGCTGACCGAACAGGCCACCTGCTCACTGCTGGCATCCGGGCTGCATGCTTGCGCCCTGAAACCGGTAGCCTGCGGCCTTGATCCGGACGGTCGCAACGAAGATATCAGCAGCCTGCTTGATGCACAGGGCCTGACCGACCCCGATGCCATCAACTGCTATCGCTTCGCCAAGCCGGCAGCGCCGGCTCAGGCCGCGGCAGCAGAAAAGCGCAGCATCGATCCCGTCGTGCTGCTTAACTGGTGCGACAGAACTGCAGCATCCTTCGAGATCAGCCTGATCGAGGGGGTGGGCGGACTGATGGTGCCACTGACCGACACCTACCTTGTCAGCCACTGGCTGGCCGATATGCCTGACTGTGAAGTATGGTTGGTAGCCGGCTGCCGGCTTGGCGCCATCAACCACACCCTGCTGACGCTGGCAGCGCTGCGCGAACTGCAGCGCATACCCGCATACATCTTTGTCAATGCCGCGCATGCTGATGACCAGACACGCCTGCAAGCCACGGCAGAGGCCCTTCGACCCTTTGTTGATAAATCGTGTAAAATTCATACACTTAGCCACCAGATGCAGCTGGATGTTGCCACTCTGCTTTGTAAAGCCGCCACGAACCGGGAGCTACTCATTCGATGAATGCCCTACTGATAGATGACGATGAGAATATGCAATCCATTATGGCGGCATTTCTCAAGCGCTACGGTGATCAGCATGACATGCAGGTCGACATCAAAGCGCTGTTCGATCCAGTGCAGGGCCTGTTTGAAATCACCACCAATGGCGACCATTACGACCTGATCCTGCTGGATGTGCGCCTGCCCAAGCTCACCGGCGATGAAATTTACAAAAGTATCACGCATGTAAACCCTGAACTTCTCGGCAAGGTATTGTTTGTTACCGGCTACCGTGAAGACCTTGATTCCCGTTTCCCCAAGCATTCATTACAGGTGCTGGACAAGCCTTTCCGCTATGCCCAGCTCGAAGCGCAAATCGACACCATCCTCGCACGCTGATCCTTGCAAAGCCCCCGATCATGCGGGTTCAGCTTTTTATCCGCACACCGTCTGAACCAAAGGCCAGCAGCAGCGCCAGCATCGGTGCGCCGGAATTAATACGGCCGCTTTCAATCCAGCTCATGGCCTCCCGGCGCGGCAGCCAGAAGCTGCGAATATCCTCCTGCTCATGATCCACACCACCGCCACTGCCCGCCGGCCGGCCGGCCGGCTACGATCCACCAGTCCCAGATATAAATCAATACGCTCGGACGAACCGCCGAGCGTGGAATAATAACGACCCAGATGACGGACGCCATAGGGGTGGTAACCGGCTTCCTCCTCTGCCTCCCGGGCTGCGGCGGCCTCCGGTGACTCGCCCTGATCAACCATGCCGGCCACAACCTCGATCAGCCATGCCCCATCGCCGCGCACGGCCGGGCCAATGCGAAACTGCTCAATGAGCAGCACCGTATCTTCTTCCGGGTCATAGAGCAGAATTGCCACCGCATCGCCGCGCTCCAGATGTTCGCGTACAACATGCTGCTGACCGCCGTCAAAGCGTTCATGTCTCACTGAATAGGCATCCAGATGAAAAAAACCGCGATACAAAGGCTTTTTTTCCTCAAGTGTATAGTCCATGCCGACACTCCAATACAGCACACCTGACGTGGCTGCCAAATTCTCCCTTCGCGGGAAGGTAACATGAATGCTACACTAGGCCGCATGAAGATTCTGGTGGTAGAAGACGAAGAACGCGTGGCGCATTTCATTCAGAAAGGCCTGAAAGAGGAGGGGCATGCCGTTGATGTGTCCTACGACGGCGAAGACGGCGAGTTTTTAGCCGAAATCAATGATTATGACCTGATTATTCTGGATCTGATGCTACCCAAGAAAAACGGCATCACCGTTTGCCGCGAGCTGCGAGCCGGCGGCGTGGTCACGCCTGTGCTAATGCTGACGGCACGTGATTCAGTCGAAGACAAGGTGCGCGGGCTGGATGCCGGCGCCGATGATTATCTGCCCAAACCGTTTGCCTTTGAGGAATTACTGGCCCGGGTCCGCGCCCTGCTCAGGCGTCAGTCGGAAAGCAAAACACCCACCCTGACACTGGCGGATCTGGAGCTTGACCCGATCAGCCGGCGTGTCACCCGCGGTGACAAGGCCATCCGCCTGACCACCAAGGAATACGCCCTGCTCGAATATCTGATGCGGAATGCCGGCAAGGTATTATCGCGCACGCTGATCGGCGAGCATGTCTGGGATATGAATTTCGACCCGGAAAGCAATGTCATTGATGTATACATCAGCCATTTGCGCGCCAAGATCGACAAGGGCTTTGAACCGGCACTGCTGCATACCCTGCGTGGTCAGGGTTATCTGCTCAGCAATGATGCGCCTCCCGCCTGAGGCCGGCGCTGGCTCCTAGTTTCCGCGCCCTCGGCTTTCTGCGGCGCTCCATTCTGCTACGCACCTTTCGCGGGCGTCTGGCCCTGCTTTATGTAGCACTTGAATTCGGCATCATTCTGCTGGCTGCCGTATTGCTGTATGTGGCGCTGTCGCAGCGTGTTTATCAGGATGTGGATGAGCAGCTCTACGAACAGGCCGCCGCCCTGGCCGGTGAACTTGAAAATTCACCGTTTTATTTCTGGACCGGCCGCCTGACCAGTTTCGCCAATCATTATCCCGGTTCCATCCAGCTGATTGCCGCCAACGGTACAGTAATCTTTCGCTCCGACCGCTCGCTGATCAATCGCGGCGGCAACGATGTCAGTCGGGCTCTGGCTAGGGCATTTGGGCATGACCAGACCGCATTTGCCGCTACCGAGTCACTGTTGCAGCGCGATAACCTGCGCGTCATTGCCATGCCGATTCATCGCAGTGAACAAACCGTTGCCGTACTGCTGCTCGGCCACAGTACCGGCGATATCCGCGCGGTATTCAATCTGCTGTATCTGCTCGGCGGCATTATGGGGATTATCTCCATCATCATTTCCGCCATGGCGGGCTATTACATGGCCAAGAAGGCGCTCAAGCCGCTGGAAGACATCACCTCAACCGCCCGCGCTGTCGCTGCCGGTGATCTGTCGCGCCGCCTGACTTCAAAATCCCAGGATCGGGAAATCCGCGTGCTGATGCAGGTGTTGAACAAGATGTTCGCTGATCTGGAAACCAGTTTTCAATCCCAGAAACGATTTACCGCCGATGCCTCGCATGAGCTGCGCCTGCCGCTGACCATACTGAAAGGCGAAATCGAAGTGGCCCTCAGGCATCCCCGGACAGCCGCGGAATACGAAGAGATTCTGAAACAGCAGCTGGATACGATTGACCGCATTCAGCGTATCGTCAATGACCTGTTAACACTGGCGCGTGCCGATGCAGGTCAGTTCGAGCTGGTACAGGGCGAGGTGGACCTGTCCCTGCTGCTGCAGGAGGTCGGCCAGCAGCATCTGATTCTTTTCGACAGCCAGCATGTGCGCCTGGACATGGATATCGAAGACGGCCTCATGGTGATGGGTGATGCGGGCATGCTCGAACGCACAGTCATGAATCTGCTGAATAATGCATTCAAGCATGCGCCCGAGCATTCCAGCATCCGCCTGCATGCACGCGCCGTGGATTTCTCAGCCATTATCTCGGTACGCGATGAAGGGGCGGGGATTTCCGACGAACAGCAACAGCATCTGTTCGATCGTTTTTTCCGCGCCGATGATGCGCGCTGCCGCAAGGAAGGCGAGGGCGCAGGCCTGGGTCTGGCCATCTGCAAGCGCATTGTCGATGCCCATGGCGGTGATATCTGGGTGAAAAGCGAGCAGGGGGCGGGGGCCGAATTCTTTATCCGGCTGCCGCTGGCCGGGCCAAACCCGGGCCATCAGGACCGTCTGCAGGGACTGTTACAGGAAAAAGAATCGAGCTGAATAAACCGGACTCAGATCCTGTTCCAGATCACCCGACGCCCTGCAAGCGTAAAGCCTTCTTCAACCATACGTTTCAGCGTCGCCGGATACAGCCGGTGTTCCTCAGCCTGGATTCGCATATGCAGCGAGTCGCGCGTATCATCATCGTGTACCGGCACCGCCGCCTGAGCCAGAATCGGTCCGCCATCAAGCACTTCATCCACCAGATGCACCGTACATCCGGCCAGCTTCACGCCATAGGCCAGCGCATCAGCCACACCATCGGCGCCGGCAAAGGCCGGCAGCAGGGCCGGGTGAATATTGATAATGCGTCCGGAAAAGCGCTGCACAAAGGCTGACGATAAAATCCGCATATAGCCGGCCAGCACAATCCACCGGCAGCCGGCTGCCTCAATCGCATCAGCACATGCCGTATCAAAAGCCGCCCGATCGGCATAGTCTTTCGGATTGATATACATGACCTGTGCCACGCCCGCCGTACGGGCGATATCCAGCGCCTTTGCATCGGCTCTGTCGGAAATCACCAGCCGTACATCCACCGGACAATGGCCTGCGCCCGCCGCTGCCAAAATAACATGCAGATTACTGCCCTTGCCCGATGCCATCACGGCGATTACCTGTGCACTCATTGCCTATCCCTGTCCATTCGAATTTGAATCCTGCCGGCGGAACCCTATGCCATTCCCCCGGGTCAGTGAATCAGCACTATGGTCAGTCAAAGAAGCGGGTAAAACGCTCCACATCCTCGCGCGGTGTGCGATAACGGTTCACGGCCGCTGCTGTATCCTCATAACCCAGCGCCATACCGCAGATTAAGGTGGTATCTTGCGGATACTCCAGTATATCCTTCACCATATCCGGATATTCGCCGAGTGCAGCCTGTGGACAGGTGGCCAGACCCAGCTCGAGTGCAGCCAGCATCACAGACTGCAAAAACATGCCGGTATCGACATATGAGCCCGCCGCCAGACCTGCATCAAGAAAGAAAAACAGTATCACCGGCGCACCGAGGGCGCGATAATTCGTCGCCCACTGGTCCTGCTGGCGGCACCTGTCCTCGCGGGCAATATCAAGCGCCGCATACAACTGCAGGCCGCAGGCATGCCGCCGTTCGGTGTACGGGCTGAACCAGTGCTCGGGGTAATACTGATAATCCATCCTGCCACGCTCGCCGTTCCGGAAACACGACTCCATGCCCTGCTGCAGACGCTGTTTCATTTTGCCGCTGACCACGGCCACCTGCCATGGCTGCGTATTGGCTCCCGACGGCGCATGCCGCGCGGCATCCAGAATGCGCTCGATCAGCGTCCGTTCAACCGGCTTATCGAGAAACGCGCGGGTCGATTTCCGCTGTATCAGGGCATCCCGGACATTCATAGTTGGGCCATCCTACGCCCAAAACCGGCGGCATGGCCATGCCGCAGCAATATGCTTGGCTTTGCCATGCTGCGCAGCTACGCTAAGCATCGATTATGAACGACTCCCTGAAACTCGGCCTGGCCGCCTTCTTCCTGCTTATCCTTACCGCCGTCGCCCTTGTCTGGGCATGGATGCAGGAGCCTTTGCAGAACCCTGTTGAGCGAGCTCTGTATCAGGCCCTGATTCCAGCGCATTCATCCGCTTCAACGCAGAATATCGTGCGCATTGATCTGGACAGCTCCCATCCACGACAGCAGCTGATTGAATTGCTCGACACCATCAGCAAGCACAAACCTGCGGCTGTCGGCCTGGCACTTGATTTATCGCAGGCCTCGGTTGACCCCTCAGCCAAACGCTGGGATGAGCTCCGGGAGCTGGGCGATGTTGTTGCCAAACGCATGCCCAAAACAGCAGCGCGCATGAAGCGGATTGCTGCTGAAGGGCGCTGGCTGGCCGATACCGACACCCGGCTGAGCCGGGCTATTCGCAAAACACCCGGCATCTATCTGGGATTTAACACCCTGCCGGATGAAAACACTGCGGATGAAAACACTGCGGAGACCGCGCACAAACCGCGCCTGCTAAATGCCGGTTTACCGAATAGGCATGCCCCGGCGGCGCGAAGGATTCGCAATGCCCCCCTGCCTGTATTTATCGAAAAAGCCTCCGGACTCGGCGATATGTCCATTGCCGATGCCAACTCGGTGCTGCAGGTGCGCATCCTTTCAGCCGACAGGGATCGCTGGCTACCCACGCTTCCCCTGCTGCTGGGGGTCAAAAAAGCGATGGGGCATACCCAGAGCATCCGTATTAATCGCAGACACTTTGTTGAATACGGGGATTTTCACCTGCCGTTCGACCAGCAGGGGCGGCTGCTGATCGGCTTTTCCTCGGGCGTCAGTGAAGAAGGCGCCTTTCCGCTTATCCAGGCTACCGATGTTCTGTCGGGCAAACTCGGCTGGCGTGAACTGCAGAACAAGGTGGTACTGATCGGCACCCCCGAACAGCCGGTATGGTCCACGCCGGCAGGCCTGCTGACGGATCGTGAACTACAGGCACATGCTATTACCGCCATTGTCGACAGCCATTATTTCAACCTGCACCCACAGGCACGCTGGATATCCATGGCGCTGATTTCCGGCATCGCACTTTTGCTTCTGGTACTGGTCATGCGCCTGCCCTTATGGCTGTCGTCCACCCTGAGCGGCTTCCTGGCACTGGCCCTGGTCGGTATCAATGTCTGGCTGTTACTGGTCCGCCATATCTGGGTGCCTGCTGGATTACCGCTGCTTGTGCTTGTGCTTGGCTACGGCCTTCTGCTGATGTTCCGCCTCTACCGCGATCAGCATCTGCGCGCCCAGCGCGAAGCGGCTGAAATACGCCATGACCTCGGCCTGCTACACCAGCAGAAGGGCAATCTGGACAATGCCCTGCTTGTTTTCCGGCACCTGCCTGCCAATCCCGAATCTTTCGAATTGCTTTATTCCCTGGGTAAGGAATTCGAGCGTAAGCGCCGCTTCCATCAGGCTGTTTCTGCCTATGACTGGATTCTCGCCCGCAACCCGAAATTCAAGGATGCCGGCAAGCGGCGGGATAAGGCCCACCATCTTGATACCGCCGGCATGACAGGCAGCGGCTCGGGAGCCAGTTCCCTGCTCATCGACGGCATGGATCACAAGCCGACCCTGGGCCGTTATGAGGTTGAGAAGATGATCGGCAAGGGTGCAATGGGCGAGGTTTATCTGGGCCGTGACCCCAGCATCAACCGTGTTGTGGCCATCAAAACCCTGCAGCTAGCCAGTGAATTCGCGCCCGATGAGCTCAAGGAAGTGCGCGAGCGTTTTTTCCATGAAGCAGCGGCAGCCGGTAATCTGAATCATTCCAATATCGTCACCATTTATGATGTCGGTGAAGAACATGATTTGGCCTTCATGGCCATGGAATTCATCGATGGCTATTCGCTGGACGAATACTCCCAGCCCAAGCGCTTACTGCCTGCCCAAAAGGTGATTACCTATATCATCCAGACCGCCAAGGCGCTCGACTATGCGCACCGGGAAGGCATCGTGCATCGCGATGTGAAGCCGGCCAACCTGATGATCGTCAAAAAAACCGACAGTGTGAAAATCACCGACTTTGGCATCGCCCGCATCACCTCGCACAGCCGTACCAAGACCGGCATGCTGCTCGGCACGCCGAGCTATATGTCACCGGAACAGGCCATGGGTCATCAGGTGGATCATCGCGCCGATATCTTTTCGCTCGGCACCACCCTGTTTGCCCTGCTGACCGGCGACAAGCCGTTCAGCGGCGATTCGCTGGCCTCTCTGTTTTATCAGATTATCAATGCCCCGCATCCGGATATCCGTAAACTCAACCCCAAGGTTTCCGATACCCTGAAACGCATTATCGACAAGGCCCTGCAGAAGGATCCGGACAAGCGCTATCAAAGCGCCGGCGCCATGGCCCGGGCACTGTCGCGCCTGAAGGTGAAAGACTGACCGTGCGGCTGGATAGCATCATTCAACAGTGCCTGCCCTCCCGGCCAGCGGCAGACCGAGCTGGATGTCCTTCTCCCTCTGTTGAGCTGATTCAGCAAAGCCGCTAACGGTCACACCGACCAGCCGCACAGGGCGCCTGCCAGCCTCCGTCGCCGCCAGAAGAGCGGACAACACGCCCCTGATATCATTGCGGGTAAAGAAACCAGCATCGCGCGTATGCGAACGGGTGACCTGACTGAAATCCGCATACTTCACCTTGACCGTAACGGTTCTACCCTGCATCTGTAGCTCATCCAAACGCACAAACACCTTATCCGCCAAGCCATACAGATAATCGAGTAACACATCGACATTCCGTATATCGCTGGCAAACGTGGTTTCCTTTCCCAGTGACTTTCGCTCGCGTGAACTTCTGACCGGCCGTTTGTCCACACCCCGGGCAATGTTGTAATAGTATTCGGCGGACTTACCGAAAATGTTTTTCAGATCTGCCAGCGTCCAGGCCTTCAAATCCCTGCCTGTGCGTATGCCAAGGCCCTGCATCTTCTTCTCCGTGGCCGAGCCGATGCCGTAAAATCGTCCGACAGGCAGCCGCTCGACAAAGGCAGGCCCGTCCTCCGGCATGATGACATACAGGCCGTCCGGTTTATCCATGTCCGATGCAATCTTGGCCAGGAACTTGTTGTACGACACGCCCGCCGATGCGACGAGGCCTGTTGCGGCCAGAATCTCCTGCTTGATCGCCCGGGCCATGCGGGTGGCAGAGCCGCCGCAAACAGCCGTATAAGTCACATCCAGATAAGCCTCATCGAGCGATAACGGCTCAACACTGCAGGCATAGCACCAGAATATTTCACGGATCTGACGCGAGGCTTCACGATAGGCCTCAAACCGGGGCGCGACAAAAATTGCTGCGGGACAAAGCCTGTACGCCTGCGCGCATGGCATCGCCGAATGAACACCAAACTTGCGCGCTTCATAGCTGCATGCTGCAACCACGCCGCGACTGTCAGGTCTTCCACCGACAATCAGCGGCCTGCCACGATAAGCCGGATTGTCGCGCTGCTCTACGGATGCGAAAAACGCATCCATGTCGACATGGATGATTTTGCGTTGTTTCATACGCCCACACTACATGCTGGAATGTTGACGGATCCGAAGAAGCCCAAACTGCGCTTCTAGCTCAAAGGCATTCCCTATTTGATTTTGACCCTATTCTGTGAACGACCACCGGCTAAAAGCCGGTGATTGGTCGGCCATCCGGCCGACTGACTACACCACTTCAAAGTCATCATCCGGATGCGGTGGCTTCTGATTCTTAATATACTCTTTCCATACTTCATCCGTCACATTTCCACTG
>JAJRTF010000032.1 GCA_021545585.1 Zetaproteobacteria bacterium | reverse complement strand
AGGCAGGACATCTTCGATTACATCGAAATGTTCTACAATCCCGTGCGCAGGCATGGTTATAATGGCAACCTCTCGCCAATCGAGTTCGAACGGCGATTCTACGAGAAGCTCAACAGGGTCTAGATAAATGGTGGCGATTCAGCTGCTACCATTTCCGCTTCAACCAGACCCTTGGGAACAATTTCCGCAGCCATAGGGAAAGGCCAAGGAGCATACACGGCGACCTACACAGCACCTGAATTTGCCGCAGAAGACCAAATAAGGGTAAAAGCAAGTTTTCAAGGTTGTAGTGCAAATGTTGCCTCTTCTCCTATAACATCTACAGTATTTGGACTATCTTGGTTGCAAGTTTCACCTCCTCATGTCGCGATTGGTGGTACGGTCGCCCATCATGGACCAAACAACAAAGGTAATCCTACTACCCCAGACAATAATCACTGGGTAACATTGAAAACCAATAGCACCATGAGTTATTTAATGACACTTTATTCAATTGACTATGGCGCAGGGCTTTATGTAAACGATGCCAGTCTGCCTTTTGGTGGAAAATTTGATGTGAATGGAAGATGGGTTGAAAGGGATCATAAAACTCATAGAAGAGGAATAGATATAGATACGCGCCTTTATGACACGGGAAATGTAAGATCCAATGAGACAGTGAAAGCCAACCTTAAAGCTTTAGAGTTTAACTATCCTGATTTAGAACCACTCATTTCATATAAAATTCACAGTCCAAAAACAAAAAATAGACACTTACATATTTATTTTTGGTAGGAGAGAGAGATGAATAATATTATTAGAAGTATTATCTTGATCACGGGTATATTCATTCCTGCTTATGGCTATGCTGTGATCCTACCAGGTTTGTTTGATGAAGCTGGGAACCCTGTACACACGGCAGATGAGTTTACACTTAGTGTTACTGCTGACATCACAAAGGTTACACAAGGTTACCAATACAGGTATTCCTTGCATTCTTCTCCATCTAGTACGCAAGATGTTTGGGCATTTAAGGTGAAATTGCCTGCGGTAGATGGTGTTGTTTTAAACTCAACAACATCGCCTTGGGGTATTGGCGGTTATCCAAAAGCGATAGACCCTTTACGGGGCAACTATTTTCCTAACTTTTCTTATACTCCAGAAATGTTATTTGTAGGCTGGGCTTTTCCTCCCATAAAAGGAGACCCTAGGTTTTTAGTTCCAAGCGGACTTGTTTCAGGATTCACTTTTATATCGCTATATCCACCAGGCATATCGTTTGCTTATGCTGAAGGCCTAACGGGAGAGCCTGCATTTGATGTAGAGCCAAATTCTGAAGATGTTTCGTTACCATTTGATAAACACACACCTTACGGTCCAGGCAAAATCATCCCTGTTATCGGTCCTGTAAAACCCACCACACCCAATGTCACCGATAATTATTCAGTGATTGGTTGTGCGGGCGGTATATGCGATGTACAGCTTGATATTACTGGACCACAAGACCCGTATGGCAATGTTTATAGCTATCAATGGACTGGTGCGTTTGGTTCGGCAGTTGGTGCCAAGCCCATCGTTCAGCTTGCAGCAGGGATGTATAATGTATCCGTAGCTGTGAGTGACCCATATGCCACATTGGTCACCGCCACCATGCCAATTAGCGTGGTTGACCCGAATCCCCCAGTAGTTGTGCCACTTGTTGCTGGTGCTGCACTTACCCCTGCACAAGTTGCCGCATTAACCCCTGCTCAAGTTGCCGCACTTACACCAACCCAAGTATCGAGCATCATCACATTATTAAGCCCTGCTCAAATTGCTTTGTTGGCTCCGAATCAACTGGTTGCGCTATCACTTGTACAGGTTCAAGCAGTGTCTGCACTGCTCACACCTGCGCAGTTGTCTGCTGCGTCTACTAGCATGACCGATGAAGATGGTGAACATAGCTCCGATAACAATAGCGATGATGAACCTGATGAGGATGATAAGTCCAGCTAGGCACTATTTTTATCGGGGACAGTATACTTATTTAAATATACTGTCCCCGTTTTCCTGCGGAAGCAGTCTTTCGTTAGTGTGTATGCTGAGATTTATCCATTTTGAGCTTTGAGAGCATGGGCAGAAGTTTGCTGTTGGCTTCAGGCATTGGATAATCGCGCAGATCACCGGGACTGACCCATGCATGCTCCGATTCACAATGCATCGCAGACACATCCACGCACAGGCAGGTGAACATCAGAAATTGCAGGTTGCGATCCTCGTAGGTATGGACCTCGCTGCCGATTTGTTGCCAGTGTTCTCCGAATAGCCCTGTTTCTTCTTTCAGCTCGCGCATCGCAGCATGCAGTGGTGATTCATTGCCTTCGACCTTGCCGCCGGGGAATGACCACAAGCCGCCCTGATGGACATTATTTGGACGCTTTAGAAGCAGAAGTTCTTTATTGCTGTTAAAGGCTGCTACAAGGGCGATGACCTGAGTTTCCATCATCAGAAGTTATTCATTCTTTCTTGCTTGTCCAAGAAAGAATCAAAGAAAGACACCCGCGGATAGCTGCCTGTTTCCTTATCAATTATTCCAAAATGGGCACGAAATAAAACACGCATTTCATGCTTTAGCCATTTTGAAATAATTGTCTCGAAACAGCTATAGGCGGGGAACAAAAGTCCTCAAGTCCGGTATTCGGCATTGATAACGATGTATTCATGGGTTAAATCACCTGTCCAGACTGTCGCGGCGCTATCGCCGAGACCCAGATCGACATGGAGTGTAAACTCATCTTTGGCAAACACAGCCATGCCTTCCTCATCCTTGTAATCAGGGCGAAGGTTGCCGTCTTTCAACATGGTTACAGCGTCTGCTTTCAGAGTGATCTTACCGGTATCAATATCAACACCTGAGTTTCCGATAGCGGAGAGAATTCGGCCCCAGTTGGCATCGCTGCCGGCAAAGGCCGTTTTGACCAGCGGAGAAACGGCAATGGCGCGGCCGACGGTTCTGGCATCATTCTCACTGGCGGCACCCGTGACGTGGATGGTCACGAACTTTGAAACACCCTCGCCATCACGTACAATCAATTGGGCCAGTTCAATGCACAGCTCCGCTAATGCATCTTCGTATGCAGCGGTATCTGCCATGGGTGCATGACCAAGGCCAATGCCGCTGGACAGAAGGTACAGCGTATCATTGGTGGATGTATCGCCATCCACGCTGATGCAGTTGAACGAGCGGTCGGCCACACGCTTTAGCATCGGCTGCAGCTGTTCGGCGGTCAGTGGTGCATCGGTGGCGACAAAGGCCAGCATCGTCGCCATGTTCGGATGAATCATGCCGCTGCCTTTGCAGATGCCGGTGATGGTATGATCGCCGACCTTTCTGGATGCCCATTTGGCAAAGGTGTCCGTGGTACGAATGGCGTTGGCGGCTGTCTCCCAGTTATCTGGCTGCAGCGAATCGGCCGCTTCATGCATGCCGTCCTGAATGCGTTTGATGGGGAAAGGGGTGCCGATGACGCCGGTAGAGGCGGAAAGCACCCTGGCTGCATCCACACCTGCTGCATCGGCTGCTGCCGCGATCAGCTCCTCGGACCATTGCTGTTCCATGTCGCCGACACCGGCATTGGCATTGCCTGCATTGGCAATGATGGCGCGCATCTCCGTGGCTGATTTGCTGATGGTCTGCTCGCCAAGTTTGACGCAGGCCGCACGGAAACGATTCTGCGTGAACACGCCGGCGGCATGGCATGGCACATCAGAGACAATCAGTGCGACATCCTGGCGTTTGCCCTTCATATCCGGTGATTTCACCCCGCATGATGCAGTGCCTGCCCGGAAACCGGGTACGGGCAATGCCGGCATGAGCTCCGGGGGATTTACCGCCATCAGGCAGCCTGCCTCTTGCCGTGACACTGTTTGTATTTTTTGCCTGAACCGCAGGGGCAGGGGTCATTGCGCCCGACCTTCGGGTTCTCACGTTTGTAGGTGTGCTGAGGCTCGGCCTGTTGCTGTTCTACGCCGTGGCTGTAGCTGATGTTGCTCGGCTCCTGCGGTTGCTCAATCTCAGGCTGCTGCTCAACCTGCACGCGGTGCAGGGCCAGCATGGTTTCCTCACGCACCTTGGTCAGCATGCCGGCAAACAGCTCGAAGGATTCGCGTTTGTATTCCTGAATCGGCTGCTTCTGCGCATAGCCGCGTAGGCCGACACTCTGGCGCAGATGATCCATGGCCAGCAGATGCTCTTTCCAGTGATGATCGAGAATCTGCAACAGCAGATACTTTTCGAAAGAGCGCATCTGTTCGGTGCCGGTCATTTCTTCCTTGCTAGCCATGTGTGATTTCAATGTCTCAGTAAGTTTGACGGTCATATCATCGGCGGTTTCCACATCATCCGATTCCAGCCAGCTCTTCGGATCGGATTTCACACTCAGGCGTTCTTTCAGTGATGCAGCCATGCCTTCGAGATCCCAGTCCTCGATATGACCCTGTAGGAATTCAGCGGTCATACGCTCGGAAAAATCAGTCTGCATGTCCTCAATGACATCGCTGACATCCTCGGCCTCCAGAAGTTCGCGCCGCTGGCTGTAGATAACATCGCGCTGCTGGTTCATGACATCGTCATATTCAAGCAGTTGCTTACGGATATCGAAGTTACGTCCTTCAACCTTCTTCTGCGAATTTTCGATGGCCTTGGTAACCCACGGGTGTTCGATGGCTTCGCCTTTTTCGAAGCCCATACGGGTAAGCATGGACTGCATCTTCTCGCCGCCGAAGATGCGCATCAGATCATCCTCAAGCGACAGGTAGAAGCGGGTCAGTCCGGGATCACCCTGACGGCCGGAACGGCCACGCAGCTGGTTATCGATACGGCGGGATTCATGGCGCTCGGTGCCGACAATGTGCAGGCCGCCGGCTTCGACCACCTCGATATGTTCGGCCTGGCAGGATGCCTTGATTTCGGCGGCCTTGAGTTCGCGCTCTGCGGCTGACAGTTTGCCCGGCAACTGGCTGACCAGCATGTCCGGATTGCCGCCGAGCATGATATCGGTGCCACGGCCGGCCATATTGGTGGCAATGGTGACGGCATTCTTGCGCCCTGCCTGAGCAACGATTTCGGCCTCACGCTCGTGCTGTTTGGCATTCAGAACTTCGTGTTTGATACCGAGATTTTTCAATTGTTCGGACAGATACTCCGATTTTTCGATGGAGGTCGTACCTACAAGAATCGGCGCCCCGGTCTTGTGTGTGGCGGCGATATCGCGTGCTATGGCATCGTATTTGTCGGCGGCATCGCGATAGATGACATCGGGCATATCCTTACGGATCATCGGCATATTGGTTGGTACAATGACCACTTCCAGGTCATAGATTTTCTGGAATTCCTCGGCCTCGGTGTCAGCTGTGCCGGTCATGCCGGCCAGTTTGTTGTACATGCGGAAATAGTTCTGGAAGGTGATGGAGGCCAGGGTCTGGTTTTCCGGCTGCACAGTGACGCCTTCCTTGGCCTCCAGCGCCTGATGCTGGCCGTCGGAATAGCGGCGGCCGGGCATCATACGACCGGTGAATTCATCAATGATGATGACTTCATCATTGCGTACAATGTAATCCACTTCACGGGTGAACAGGGTGTTGGCACGCAGCCCCTGGGTGGCGGCATGCAGCAGACTGACATTTTCCGGGTCGTACAGATTACCCTGGGTAAGCAGGCCCGCATCGCGGAACAGCTGTTCGATATGTTCCATGCCGGTTTCGGTGTAGGAAACGGCTTTGTCTTTCTCATCCTTATCGTAATCGGATTCATCCAGCTGCTTGATCAGTTTGTCGGCCTGGGCATACAGATCGGTGGCCTGCTCTGCGGGACCTGAAATAATCAGCGGTGTTCTGGCCTCATCAATCAGGATCGAGTCCACTTCATCGACAATGGCGAAGTTGTGACCGCGTTGCACCAGTTCTTCCCTGGAAAATGCCATATTATCGCGCAGATAATCAAAGCCGAATTCATTGTTTGTGCCGTAGGTGATGTCGGCGGCGTAGGCGGCACGACGCTCATCATTGGAAATACCATGCACGATCACGC
Source organism: Zetaproteobacteria bacterium (assembly GCA_021545585.1). Classification (GTDB taxonomy): domain Bacteria; phylum Pseudomonadota; class Zetaproteobacteria; order Mariprofundales; family Mariprofundaceae; genus JAJRVH01. The sequence goes on along the minus strand of JAJRTF010000032.1, from coordinate 7,393 downwards.
CGGTGGACAGGCCAAGAAAGCCATATAACTGCCCCATCTGCTCGGCATCACGGCTGGCCAGATAATCATTCACCGTCACCACATGCGCGCCTTTGCCGGTCAATGCGTTCAGGTACACAGCCAGCGTAGCGGTCAGGGTTTTACCTTCACCGGTCTTCATTTCGGCGATCTTGCCCTGATGCAGGATCAGGCCACCGATCAGCTGGGCATCGAAATGCCGCATGCCGAGGACACGTTGCGATGCTTCGCGTACAACGGCAAAGGCTTCGGGCAGGATGTCATCAAGTTCGGCACCGTCATTCAGGCGCTGGCGGAATTCTCCGGTTTTGGCCGCTAAAGCCTCATCGGAGAGCTCTTTGATATCGGCTTCCAGCGTATTGATATGTTCAGCGAGCGGCCATAGCTGCTTGAGGATACGCTCATTGCGACTGCCGAACAGTTTGGTGAGGATATTGAACATGGGTGGGTTCTCCGCTTAAAGGGGGCAAAATGGCTGCGCAAGCTAGCACGCCCTTGCACCCGTACCAAGGCGGGGGTGGCTGCAAAATTGTCGCATGCTGTCAGAGCGGTTTAATCCCCGGATAGATATGCGCCGATGCGCCGTATTCCTTCGCGGATATCATCCATGCCGGTGGCATAGGAAAAGCGGACATGTTCATTGGCCTGGAAGCTGCCGAAGTCCTCGCCCGGAGTAACGGCGACGCCGGCCTGTTCGAGCAAATCCCGGCAGAAATCACGTGCATGGCTGGTGATGTTTTTCACATTGGCGTAAATATAAAATCCCCCCTGCGGCTCGATGACGATATCAAAGCCGAGTTCGGGCAGCTTCTTGAGTAGAAAACACCGCCGTTCGTCATAAGCCAGGCGCATGCTTTCGGTTTCCTGTGCGCAATTCAGTGCCGCAATCGCGGCATGCTGGGACAGGGTAGGTGCGGCAATAAAGATATTCTGCATCACCCGCCGACAGGCATCAATCAGGCTCTCCGGTACAATCACCCAGCCGATACGCCAGCCGGTCATGGCCCAGCGTTTGGAAAAGCCGTTGACAACAATGGCATGCTGAACGAATTCGAGCGCGCAGCGTGCCCGTGTGCCATAGGTCAGGCCATGATATATTTCATCGGAAATCAGATAGCCGCCGAGTTCCCGACAGGTCGTTGTAATATCGGCAAAGGCACGCGGTTCAATCAGTGTACCGGTCGGGTTGGACGGGTTGATGAGTACGGCAGCGCGACTGTTCGGCCGCCAGTGCTGGTGGATAAGATCAGCACTGAGGTGATAGCGCGATTCCGGGCCGACCGGGATATTGACCGGCTCGCCCCCGGCCAGACGGATAAAGTTGCGCTGGCAGGGATAGCCGGGGTCGGACAGCAGTACGGATTCGCCGGCTTCCAGCAGGACAGCATAAATCAGGCTGAAAGCGCCCGAGGTGCCCGGCGTGATGAGTATGCGTTCGGGCGCCACATCAATGTCATATTCCTGATTGTACCATGCCGAAAGAGCCGTCTGCAGTGCCGGCGCACCGGTGGACGGTGTATAGAACAAATCACCTGTATCGAGCCATTTTCTGGCTGCTTCCAGCACCGGAGGCGGGGTCGGGAAGTCCGGTTCGCCGATCTCCAGATGCACAATGCGGCGGCCTTCGGCCTCAAGTTGTTTGGCCCGCTCGAGAAGCTGCATGACCCGGAACGGTTCAATCTGATCAATTCTGCGCATGGACGAAGATTAGCGATTGCTTTTGCTGTTGTCGCCGGGGGCGACTAGGCTGGCGCCATGCTTTGGATCAAGGCTTTTCATATCATCATGATGGTATCCTGGTTTGCCGGCCTGTTTTATCTGCCGCGCCTGTTCGTTAATCATGCCATGCATTCCGATGGTCCGGTGCATGAGCAGTTGAGTATCATGGAAGGCAAGCTGTATCGTTTTGTCACACCGATTATGTGGCTGACGCTGATAACCGGTCTGTGGCTGGTCTGGCTTGAGTGGGAGATGCTGTTTGCAGAGCCGTGGTTCTGGCTGAAGATGGTCATTGTCGGTTTTCTGATAACGTATCACTACTATTGCGGCTGTCTTGTCAGGCGCTTTGCCGATGGCAGCAATGTCCACAGTCATGTGTTTTATCGCTGGTTCAACGAAGCTCCGGTACTGGCGCTGATGGGGGCTGTGATTTTGGTTGTCGTGCGTCCTTTCTGACCCGCTTCTGCTTGTGGCAGTCCCGGAATTGCTGGTGCCTTACCCCGGCCAGACAAGCACCGGCTTACGGGCCGCCAGCGTTTCATCCAGACGGCGGCGAATCGGCATCAGCGGCGCCTGGTGCAGTAATTCCGTATCACCCGCTGCACAGGCTTTAGCAATCTCCAGCATCGCATTGCAGAAGCGATCAATCGTGGCTCTGGATTCACTTTCCGTCGGCTCGATCAGCATGGCTCCATGCACAATCAGCGGGAAATACACCGTCATGGGGTGAAAGCCAAGGTCAATCAGCCGCTTGGCGATATCCAGTGTTTTGACGCCATGCCGTTCCTGCCATTCATCGGTGAGCAGACATTCGTGTTTGCACAGGCCGGGGAATGGCACGTGGTAAGCGTCTTTCAGGCGCGCCAGCATGTAATTGGCGTTGAGCACTGCATCCTCGGCGATCCTGTGCAGATGCTGGCGACCGAAAGCGGCTATATAAGCCGCCGCACGCAATAGTACGCCGGTCTGGCCGATGCTTCCGAATACATTGCCGATGCTGTGATCATTGTGATGGATGATGCGAATGCTATCGCCGTCTTTTTCCAGACACGGAAGTGGCAGGAATGCAGCCAGCTTATCATTGACGGCGACAGGACCGGCACCCGGCCCGCCGCCGCCATGCGGGGTGGAAAAGGTTTTGTGTACATTGATATGCAGGCAATCAATGCCCATATCACCCGGGCGGGCCACGCCGACGAGGGCATTGAGATTGGCGCCGTCGCCATACACCAGACCTCCGGCATCATGTACAAGCCGGCAGATTTCGGCGATGTCAGATTCGAACATGCCGGTGGTGTTCGGGTTGGTCAGCATCAGGGCTGCAACTTCATCATTCAGATGCGCCTTCAGCACATCCAGGTCAATGCGGCCATTGTCGCCGGATTTGAGCTCAACGGTGTTCATGCCGGCCAGAGCTGCGGAGGCAGGGTTTGTGCCGTGTGCCGAATCGGGGACCAGTACGGTGCGGCGCTTGATATCGCCGCGCATATCATGCCATGCGCGGATCATCATAATGCCGACCAGTTCGCCATGCGCGCCGGCGGCGGGTTGCAGTGTCACATGCGGCAGTCCCGAGATTTCCCCCAGCCATTCCTGCAACTCGTACAGCAGTTGCAAAGCGCCCTGTACCGTATCCTCGGGCTGATCGGGATGCAGATGTGCAAGCCCCGGCAGGCGAACAGCCTGCTCATTGACGCGCGGATTGTATTTCATGGTGCATGAGCCGAGTGGATAAAAGCCGGTTTCAATGCTGTGGTTCCATTGACTCAGGCGCACGAAATGGCGTACAGCCTCGCCCTCGGACAGGCCCGGAATACCGGCAGCAGAAGCGCGCATAAACGGCGACAGTTCCGCCGGTATTTCACCATGCACACCCGGCAGGTTAATGGATGTCGCCTGCTCGTGGGCATGCTCGAAAAGCAGCGGCTCTTCATGCTGCATGCCGCTGACACCGGAATAGGATTTCGCGTCGTGGATGGCCTCAGCAGACATGGCAGGCCTCTTTCAGGGCAAGCAGATAATCGGAGATGTCGGCAGCCTCGGTCATTTCGGTGGTGGCCACCAGCAGGTGGCGGGGCGTGCGCGCCGGTTCAAACTGTTCCAGCGGGATACCGGCAAAGATGTTGTTGTCCCGTGCTAGTTTGAGAAAGCGCTCACGTGTATCCTGATCGGCAAAGGACAGCACTGTTTCATGCAGGCGCGGCCCTTTTGCCGTTTCAACACCTTCGGGCAAGTCATGGATCAGGGTCGCCAGAGCCGCTGCCGAATGGCGGGCGATGGTGGCAAGCCCTGCATCACCCATCAGCGACAGGTAGGTTGCATTGGCGGTGCACATGAGTCCCTGATTGGAGCAGATGTTGGAGGTCGCCTTTTCACGCCGGATATGCTGTTCGCGTGTAGACAGGGTGAGCACAAAGCCGCGCTTGCCATCCCTGTCTTCCGTCATGCCGCAGACGCGGCCCGGCATCTGACGCACATGTTTTTGGCGGCAGGCAAACAGGCCGATGTGAGGGCCGCCAAAGCCCATCGGAATACCGAGAGCCTGCCCGGAGCCAACAACCATATCCGCACCGAAATCACCCGGAGGGCTGATCAGGCCAAAACTGGTGGCATCGGAAAAGGCCACCACCATCAGCGCACCGCTGGCATCACAGGCATCGCGCAGTGGCTGCAGATCGTAAATACTGCCGTAAAAATCAGGGTACTGGACGATGACGCATGCGGTGCTGTTATCCATGGCCGCAATCACCGCATCAAGGTCGGTGGCAAAGCCTGCGCAGACGATTTCGGCAAACTCGCCGTCCAGGCGCGAGAGGTAGTTGCGGGTCACATCGCGATAGCGACTGTTGACGGAAGTTGTGGTGAGTACCTTTTTCCTGCGCGTGATGCGCCGCGCCATCAGCGCCGCTTCGGTAACGCCGGTTGCCGCGTCATACATCGAGGCATTGGCAACCTCCATGCCCAGAAGGCGCGCAATCATGGTCTGGAACTCGAACAGGGTCTGCAATGTACCCTGGGCGATTTCCGGCTGGTAGGGGGTATAGGCGGTCAGGAACTCGCCGCGCGAAATCACATAATCAACCACGGCCGGAATGAAATGATGGTAGGTGCCGCCGCCGAGGAAACAGCGGGTGTTTCCGGCATGGCGATTGGCCTCGGCTGCCTGCGTGAATTTACGCATGATACCGGCCTCATGCAGTGCATCGGGAAGGTTCAGGCTGCCGGCCTGAAGGTGAAATTCGCTCGGAATGTCCGAGAAAAGATCACGAATGTTATCAGCGCCAATGCGTTCAAGCATGGCATGACGATCGGTATCAGTGTGAGGTAGAAAGCGCATGCATTGATCCTTCTTGGTTACTGCAGGACATGGCAGGGTGGCTTGTGAGCTGTCCTGCTTCCTGTGCAGTTAACAGTGCTTATTCTTCGAGGAAGGTTGTATATTCGGCCTCGTCAAGCAGCTCGACACTGCCGCCGGAAGTTTTAACTTTGGCAATCCAGCCAGCTCCATACGGATCCGTATTGACCTTTTCGGGGGTTGACTCGAGTTCGGCATTTACCTCGATAATCTCGCCGCCGACCGGTGCATAGATATCAGACACGGCCTTGACCGATTCAACGACTGCGAAGGCATCACCCGGCGCGACGACCCGGCCGATTTCCGGCAGCTCGACAAATACGATATCGCCCAGAGCTTCCTGGGCATGGTCGGAAATGCCGAGGGTGGCGGTGTCGCCTTCCTGGCGAACCCACTCGTGCTCCCTGGTGTACTTTAAATCAGTAGGAATTGTCATGTCATACACTCCTTTATATTCACCGCAGAGGGCGCAAGGGACGCGGAGGAAAAAAGGTTTATATGAAGAATTGAAAACCTGTCTTTACTTTGCGTCCCTTGCGTACTCTGCGGTGCAAGCTTATTTCCTTACATTGCTGCGTACAAACGGCGTGCCGGTGCGCTCTGCAGCAACAGGTTTGCCGCGAATCTCAACCGCCAGCGAGCCCTTGGCCGCATGTTCCGGTTTTATGTAGGCCAGTGCAACCCCGCCAGCCATTGGTGAATGCATGCCGGAGGTTACTTCGCCGCTTGCCTCGCCATTCACCAGTACCGGATAGTGCTCGCGCGGAATACCGCGTTCGGTAAGTTTCAGGGCAATCAGCTTCTTTTGCGGGCCCAGCTCTTTGCGTTCGGCAACAGCTTCCTTGCCGATAAAATCATCCTTATCCAGTTTGGTAATCCACATCAGACTGGCTTCGACGGGCGTGACGGTATCGGAAATCTCATGCCCGTAGAGCGCATAACCCATTTCAGTGCGCAGCATGTCGCGCGCAGCCAGACCGATCGGCACTGCGCCGCCGGCCAGCAGTTGCTGCCAGACATCCAGTGCAGCCTGATTCGGCAGGTATAGCTCGAAGCCGTCCTCGCCGGTGTAGCCGGTGCGTGAAATGATGGCCGGCATTCCAGACAGTTTAACCTCGGCAAAGCGGTAGTAGCCGATGTCATCCAGATCTGTATCAACCAGGGGCTGCAGCGTTCTCTGGGCCGTCGCACCCTGCAGGGCAAGCAGCGTTGTGTCGTCGGATTCATCCGCCACGCGCACATCAAAGGCGGCTGCGACAGCAAGCAGATGCGCTACATCCTTGTGCCGGTTGGCGGCATTGATGCATAGATAGTATTCGGTATCGTTGATTTTGTAGGTGGTGATATCATCAATGAAGCTGCCGCGCTCGTTCAACAGGGCTGAATATTGCACCTGTCCGTCGCTTAGCTTTGAAACATCATTGGTGGTGGCATATTGCAGGAAGGCAAGCGCCTCATCACCGCTCACGCGCACCTGACCCATATGCGAGATATCAAACAGGCCCGCATGCCCCTGACGCACGGCATTGTATTCCGTCAGCGCACCGTCCGGATATTGTATCGGCATAGCAAAGCCCGCGAAGGGCACCATCTTGCCGCCGAGTTCGATATGCGCGTCAAACAGCGGGGTGCGGGCAAGTTCAGTCATGAGTCGGATCCTCCGTTTCGCCGACATGGGCTCTGAATGCCTGAATGGTGTTTGCCAGCAGCATGGTGATGGTCATCGGGCCAACACCGCCGGGCACCGGCGTAATCCATGCAGCGCGCCGGCTGGCGCTCTCGAATTCGACATCGCCGGTGAGTGTGCCGTCGTCCCGCCGATGGATGCCGACATCAATAACAACAGCACCCGGTTTAATCCATTCACCGCGCACCAGCCCCTGCTTGCCGGCTGCCGCGACGACAATATCGGCGCGCTCGATATGGGCTCGCAGGTTCTCGGTGAAGCGGTGGGTGACGGTGACGGTGGCGCCGGCCAGCAGTAATTCCATAGCCATGGGCCGGCCGACGATATTTGAAGCCCCGACAATGACCGCTTCCTTGCCATGCAGGTTCATGCCTGTCTCGGCCAGAAGTTTCATGCAGCCGTGCGGGGTGCAGGAACGAAGATTCGGCTGGCGTGCGACCAGACGCCCGACATTGAACGGGTGAAATCCGTCCACATCCTTGCCGGGATCAATGGCCTCGATAATCGTTTCCGGATTGATGTGCTCAGGCACCGGCAGCTGTACCAGTATGCCGTCCACCTTCGGGTCGGCATTGAGTTCACCGATCAGGCCGAGAAGATGCTGCTGGCTGGTT